>CAYZYJ010000011.1:0-18042 GCA_964482565.1 uncultured Gammaproteobacteria bacterium | reverse complement strand
GAAAGATGCCTGCAGAGTTTGATGATGCCAGCGCGTGGGATCCTGAATCACGTCTTATCATGACAGATCCTACTGATTCGTTCCGGAAAACGATTGAAAGTGGGTACGTCAATCCAACGATTGGACGTTCACGCACAGCGACGGATCCTTGGCACAGAAGGCAAGAACAAGCCATGCCCCTCGTCCCGATCAAGGATGCCCTGAACGACGCACATCGCAAGACCTGACACGTCGTTCGTGAATGCACAACGAAGCGCCTCAACTCTGAGGCGCTACTTTTTTTGCAAAAGAAAAACCCGCCGGAGTAACCGACGGGGACAGTGCACTCTAGGAGTGCTTGAACGTGAATACGCGATGCGTACGCCGTTCTGAGTCAACAGCTGCGACGCCTCGTAACAACTTGTCGCGACCATTCACGACCACATGCAACGTTTTATTGTCGCCGTGAAAGGCTGGAACGTAGATGTGTCGTGCCGTGCGATGCATTCGCCGGTTTTCTAGATGCTTGGTCACCAAAGCCTGTGAGGTAAAACGTTCCACAAGCCAGTGATTAGCAACCTCGGTTTTGTCGGCGCGAAGAATGCGATACGCAGATTGCACTATCGCCGGGACATTATTGCCCTGCAATAGAATCTCGAGTCGCACGTCGAGCTCCGCATCTTCCATCTCCACTACTTCCACAGCTTGCATGAGCCGTTCACGAATAAGCCAACTCATGACCTGTTCCATGGCACCAACGTAGAACTCCCCATTATCGCCGCCGTATACATCGTGATGCAATTCGGCTCGACGGTTGAGAAGCTCTTGCAGCAATGCCGCCGTCGATACTTGGTAGGTGTTCCAGGAGCCACTTTCTTGCACGCCTTCCACGCTCGAAAGAATGGCGAAAGCGAATTCTGGCGAAATCTCAGTACCAGTCAGTACAGAATCGAGTTCCACGTACGCAAGCGTATCGGCAATCGATTGGTACGCACCAGCCACGCCCTTTTCTTGCATGACTTTCACCACATCTGCCGCTTCCACGCCAGCACAGCGGAAGATGTTTGCAAGGGACTGGCAGTTGCGTACACGAACTTGTCCTCGCTCTTCGTGATTCGGAAAACCACGATGCATGAGGAATTCGTCCATCTGGTGGCTGTAAGCCGAGTGGCCGATGTCGTGAAGCATGGCGCCGAAGAAGCACGTTGCCGTTTCTTTTCGCGAAGCGTCTCGCATGAGTGCGGCTACGATGGCGTTCGCCGCCACCATTCGCGAATGTTGCAAACGGTTATGCGGAAAAAAGTCGCCGTTTTGTTGCCGGTGCAGGCAAAATTGCCTCAAACCAGCGAGCCGCCGCAAAGGCGCCTCACGTTCAAGCCAAGGCACGAATTCCCGCATCCATGCGAAGAACTTTTCCGCTCGCTCTCGGAGCTCTTCATCGTTCCCAATGATGCGGAAAACATGTTCTTCACACGTCATCGCCATCAGTACATGGCCGTCGTTTCGCGGTTGAACCGCAGGTACAGAACCTTCCAAAGAACTGGAGCCGATAATCATCATTCTTTCCTCCTGAGGGGAAAGACTACTCGCAATTTGTTACGCCGTCAATCGAGATACACCAAAAGTAAAAGCACAATACCAAGAATGATACGATAGCCCGCAAACCAGTGAAAAGAGATTTTTTCAAGCAAAGCAAGTAGCAATCGAATAGCTAAAATACCGGAAAGAAATGCCGCCAAAAATCCAGCCGCAATTACGATGAGTGAGGTTGAAAAACCTGTTTCAAGCACATCGGTGAGCGTCATAATACCCGCGCCAAGAATGGCAGGAATCCCAAGTAAAAAAGAAAACTTCGCAGCCGTTTTGCGATTCAATCCTGCAAATAACGCCATGCTCATGGTTGATCCACTGCGAGACGTACCAGGAATCAATGCGAATGCTTGCGCGCACCCAATCAAAAACGTTTGCGTCCAGCTAGATTTTTCTACGCTTTCAATAAGTAATTTCTTTTTTGTCATCACAAAATCGGCAAGCGATAAAATCACGCCCCAAAGAATCAAATTTATTGCCACGAATCGAATATCGCGAAGGGTTGTGAGTAATCCACTCGAAAGGAATAATCCAACCAAAACAACAGGAATAGTTGCGAGAGCAATTTTCCACCCTAAACTTCCCCACTCGCTATTCTTTGAAAATAATCGTTTCAAAATATGCACAATATCGGCGCGCAAAACAAATAAAACGGCGAGCAATGTTGCAAGATGCATCATGACATCAAAATCCAACCCCTGCTCTTCCCAGCCAAAGAAATACGGGAAAATAATTAAATGCCCCGAGCTTGAAATCGGTAAAAATTCGGTAATTCCTTGTACAATGCCAAGAATAATCGCTTGAATAATCGTCATAGTCGTTTTTTCATCCATTGAATGATTTTTTCAGACAACAGAGTGTCGAGTTCTAGCAATTCATTTCCATGCCCTTTTTCGTCTAATACCCAAAAATCAGTTCGTGCCTTTTGCATTTCGTGTAATTCTTTTGCCGACAAATAACTATAGGTATCTTCTTCGCTTGCAATAAGTAATAATTCTTGGCCCGCACGCAATGCTTCAATGCTTGGCTTGGTAGAAATGCCTTTATAATCAAGTCCCGGCGAAAGAGCGACGGCAAATTTTGCTTCAGGAATATCCGCCAACAACGTAATCGCCACATTCGCGCCAATGGATGCGCCAATAAAAATGATGTTTTCAGGCGGAATGTTTTTCGCCACTAAATACGCAAAAACTGCTTCTGTATCTTTTATATAGTTTGTATGTTCGGCTACATCAAACGTTTTATAGCTATTTGGCCCGTCGGAACTTTCTCCATGCCCTCGCAAATCAAGCGCAACGGAACCAATTCCCGCCTGCAAAAGTTGATTCATGAATGGTTCAAACCGTTCTTTTACGGCAGGCATCATGGGAATAAGAATGGCAAAAAAATCCGAATCGGCGTTTTGCTCTACAATGGCAATTGTTTTTCCATCCTTCGTTTCCACGGTTTTCTTTTCCATAACATCCGGATCAGCAAATTAATCAAAGTTTATTGTTTGCCCAGGGCGCAATACTTGTTCAACTGGTTTTTCGGGCGCGGCAGGTTTTTCTGGTTGCGCTGGCGATTGTTCGGCTTGAGGTGCATTTAAGTCGAGACGACTTTCAGAAACAGCATCGCGTTCGCTACCGCTCCGTTTTCGGCGATTGCGTTTGCGTTTGCGCGGTTGAGAATCGGTTGATTGTTCAGACTTTGGCGGCGTTTCAGGTTTAGGCGCATCTACTTTGAGCGGTTCCGCTTTTGTCGGCATTTCTACTTTTGGCGCTAGTTCAGGTTTTTGCGGTTCCGCAAGCAATGCCGAAAGCGGAATGGACTCTTCCGAACGAGCCATTGGCACAATTGCACCATCTCGCGGACGAGGTGGCGCTGGCGGCCTTGCGACTGGCCCGCGTGAAGGCGGCCTTTCATCTCTTTTTCCTTTTTTCCGTTCTGCTGCAACAATCGGATGACAATCTTCACAATAAATTGGGCGTGAACGATCGAGTTCAACCGGCAATTTGAATGTTTTAGAGCATCGTGTGCAATCGTAATCGTGTGAAAAGCGATCTTTTTTCACTTGTTTTTTCTTGTCTTTTACTTCTTTGTATTTTTCTTCTAAATCAACATCATCGCCAAACCCGCTCCAAATCGCTACTTTTTGTTCAATTGCTGCACGGTCGCCCGCATAGCGCTGACGAGATTGTTCAATCACTTTTTCGGTACTTTCGGTGCGTTGAGCAATTGGCGGCAAAGTGAGCGCAGAAAATGGTTGCGACGTAACGCCATCAATCATCAATTTCAAATAAATCTGATACTTTGGCAAATTGATCAAATCTTCTGGCGTAATGCGTGGCGCAAATTCCGACTCCATAAACATGGCGTCTGGCGAACCAATACGAAAAGCAATCAATGTACCAACGTTTCCAAAAACCGCATCGCGCACTTCTTCGGTTAATTGTTCAATATATTGGTGAGCTAAAACCAAGGCTAAACGATATTTTCGCGCCTCAGAAAGAATGGAAGCGAAAGATTCAACGGCGAAGTTTTGGAATTCGTCTACGTATAAATAAAAATCTTTTCGTTCCGCTTCTGGCATGTCAACACGCTCCATGGCGGTCATCTGTAATTTCGTCACAAGCATTCCGCCAAGCAATCGCGAAGCATCTTCTCCAATTCGTCCTTTTGAAAGGTTGATGATGAGAATTTTCTGATCATCCATTACCGAACGGAAATTCACCGTGGAGTCAGATTGCGCCACGATATTTCGAATAATCGCTGCAGAAATAAATTGCCCAACTTTGTTTTGAATCGGAGCAACAGCCTCATTGGCAAATTTATCGGCGTATTGCGCAAATTCTTGCACCCAGAATTGTTTCACGATCGGATCTTTAACGTTTGAAACGATTCCTTTACGGTATTCAGCATCCGAAAGCATGCGGTTAATACCAAGCAAGGTTGTTCCCGGAGTATCGAGAAGCGCTAAAATCGTATTATTCATGATGTATTCCATGCGCGCCGACCACACTCCTTCCCAAATCTTTTTGAAAACACCCATCAATCCGGCAGCAACCAAATGTTTCATTTTATCATCCACCGATTCCAAAATATTAAATCCAATCGGAAAATCCATGTCAGATGGATTGAAATATATCACATCATTCACGCGCCAGCTTGGAATATAATCGATTAGTTTTTCGGCTGTATCTCCATGCGGGTCGATATAACAACAACCATGCCCCATGTAAATATCTGAAAGGATCATATTTTCGAGCAAGGTTGTTTTTCCCATGCCGGTTTTTCCAATCACATAAACGTGGCGGCGGCGGTCGTCGGTTTTAATGCCAAACTTCCGCATTTGATTGCGGAAATTGGTAGCGCCGAAATAAACGATTTCCTCGTGTGGTTGCAACATAGCTATAAGGGTAGATTTGGCGGAGCCTCAAGTTGATTCACTGCTTTTTGCGGTTGTGAAACGCCAGGCGGCAACGGAGCAGGTACGCCTTGGTTAACATACGCATTGAACGGCGTTGATGGAACGGCCTGCGTTTGCCGGTCGAATGATTTATCGAGCGTTGGTGCTTGTGGATGCGGTACCGCTAATTTGCCAGATGGTGGAGCGGTTGGTAATTTTACCTCTTGTTTTAACTGCAATAAAACGGCACCGTCGGCTGCAAAAGAGAGCTCGGTTGGCGCTTCTGCCAAACGTGCACCAAGCGAAGTCATCACTGGCGTTCGTGCGTCTGCTGGCGGGAAGTGGAACATGGTTGCCAATTCCTCGGAGTTCATAATCGAAGGCGATGCACCTGCCCCGAGTGAACGATTGCGATAACGGCTCCATAAACGCTTTTGCCTACCAGGCATTGCCCATGCTTCCCAAAGATAATCATCCATTGGGGTGGACGCTCCATGAAGCCCGAACTTATTCAAAGTCAAATGACCAAAT
Organism: uncultured Gammaproteobacteria bacterium; assembly: GCA_964482565.1. GTDB lineage: Bacteria > Patescibacteriota > Patescibacteriia > UBA9934 > UBA9934 > CAYFMS01. The sequence continues at coordinate 12,554 of CAYZYJ010000011.1, read as the reverse complement.
TGGTGAAATAACCCCTTACTCATGGCAGCAATAGTTCCTTTGCGGAATACATCACGTTTTGCAATATACACAAAACGCACCTTTACTAGCCAACCTAGTTTTGAAATTTTACGATTTACTGCGTCTAACTTATCTTTGTCTTGTGGCGTAATTTTAAACATTGCCCAATCATCGGTTTTTGCTTCGCCTCCTTCGAATTGACCTAAAATCTGATTAGACATTTCAGACGGAATCCATCCAACGGTTTCCTGCAACATACTTGGCTTTTTTGGATCGGTTTTGCCGTATGTTGTTTTAATGAACTTTTCGCCTTCTTTGCGCCAATCCTGTTCATCTGGCGGCATGATGATGATTTGAATCATGTAATTTTCCCCCGGACGCATTTTGCCCATAGCTTCAATAAACGGCAAAATTGGATCTTTAAAACGCAAATCCGCTTCGCCCATATGTTCGAAGTCGGCATAGGTTTTAATTGGGAAATACGTTGGTGCGGTAAGAGTCATTTCGCTTCCCCACAAGTCATAATCTTCATCCGGAAACTCTGGCGGCATGCGCTTAACATAATCTTCCACCTCTAAAATCTGTGCTTCTGGGTATTGTGCGTAAAAAGCCGCTTCTACAATGTCGATATACTTATCGGTACAACGAATATAAAACTGGATTTGCCCGCCTTCGGAAACTAATTCAAGAGAATAAAAGGCTTGAAATTTTCCATCGAGCCATTTTTCCTTCCATTTAATACTTGATTTTGCCCCCGCCAAATTATTGAAAAAGTTTTCCATTCCTTTTGGCGTTTGAATACTATCTTTCGGAACCGAAATCGCAAGCACTTTCCAATTCAATTTATCGAAATACTGGTTTTGTTTGTGGTAAATCCACATTTGCAAAAATCCCCAAACAAGAACGCCAGAAATAGCGACAGGAAAAACAAAGAGCAAAGCATATGCCGAAAGAACATCTACCGGCGTTGTTTCTAAAATATAGACGAATCGTTCCCAAAGATTCATGTAGAGAATTTACCCCTACAGTATAACACAAAAAACGAGCGCTTGCGCACTCGTCTTTTGTGGAAAGATTCACTGTTATTTTGCGTACTTTTTTGCAAGTACGAGTAATGGGCTCGCCAAGAAAATGGAAGAGTACGCTCCAGCCGTAATTCCAATGATCAAGGTAAGGGTGAACGTTTTGGTTACTTCAGCGCCAAGGAAGTAAATTGCGAGCAAAACGAGCAAGGTGGTAAATGACGTATTAATGGAACGTGCCATTGTTTCTTGCACACTGCGATTCACAATAGAACCAAACTCTTCATCGCTATGCCGACTTGCAACCAAGTTTTCACGGGTGCGGTCGAATACCACTATGGTGTCGTTAATGGAGTAACCAAGAATGGTAAGGAGCGCTGCAATAAACGCCGTATTGATTTCAAATCCGTAGAATTGCCCAAGTAGAGCAAAAATACCGAGCGGAATAATCACATCGTGAATAGCTGCAATAATTGTAAGCAAACCATATTTCCACGAAGCAACAGGTTCGGTAACTTTACGGAAAGCGAAGGCAACGTAGACAAGAATAAGCGTGAGCAAAACAATAACTGCGGTAATAGATTTCTTTTTCAATTCTTTTCCAATAACTGGACCAATAGAATCAAAACGCATTTCTTGTGCTGACGGATAAGCAACCTCTATCGCGTCATTTAACGCCGTATGCGTTTCCGGACTCAATACACCAGCACGCGCAACAAGATTTGTATCGCCAATTTCTTGCACAACGGCATCAATCGAATTCGCCGTTAAAAATGAACGGAATTCATCAACACTTGGACGTTGTTCAAATTGCCATTCCACCAAACTTCCGCCCGTAAAATCAATTCCCATTTTTAGTCCAAATACGCCAAGTGCAATCAACGATCCAACCACGAGAAACGCAGAAATACCGAGCCACACTTTTGTTAATCCAATAACATTTAATTTCATATTATTTCACGTTAGATCCGTTATAAAGCCATTTTGCGCTGAGCGCTTTCCATCCGCTTGTCCATTTAAGGAAAATGCGTGTTACAAGAATCGCCGTAATCATCGAGGTTAAAATACCGATTCCAAGCGTGAGGGCAAATCCTTTCACAAAGCTTGTTGCCATCATAAACAAGACTCCTGCAGCAATAAGCGTAGTGATATTTCCGTCTCGAATTGACGTCCATGCACGGCGGAATCCTTCGTCAATTGCCGTTTTCAAATCACGTCCTGAATTCAATTCTTCTTTCAAGCGTTCGAAAATGAGGACGTTTGCATCTACCGCCATACCAAGCGAAAGAATGAATCCTGCAATTCCAGAAAGCGTAATGGTTACACCGAGCCATTTGTAAATCGCCAAGTTAACCGCAGCGTAAACAAGAAGGGCTAACACAGCAATAAACCCGGCAAGTCGGTAGTAAAGCACCATAAAGATTGCCACAAGAGCGAATCCAATAAGTGCGGCGTTAATTCCCTGTTCAAGCGAAAGGGCGCCAAGTGTTGGACCAACGGTTTGCTGTGCCACAAGATTTACGGGAACTGGAAGCGCTCCTGCATTCAATCGTTGTACAAGCAATTTCGCTTCAGCGATAGTGAAGTTTCCGGTAATAGATGCTTCTCCGCCAAAAATGGCTGATTGTACAACAGGCGTAGAAATTGGTTCACCATCGAGGAAAATACCAATAACATTTCCAACTTGCTTTTCGGTAATCTGGCCAAATAATTCCCCACCTTCGCTATCGAATGTGAGCACAACATAAGGCATGCCAGATGTTGGATCGAAAGCCACAGAAGCATTACGCACATTCTTTCCAGAAAGTTCGGTTGATTCCCATGGCGAAATCACCAAGATGTCGGAAAGCGTTGTCCACGGCAATTCGATATGAGCGATTTCGTACATGGTTGTGCGCTTTGAAGATTCACGCCAAATAATATGGTAACCAAATTGTGTTTCCACGACGTCAGAAATGCGGCCATCGCGCAAGGCAAATCCTGCTTCTTCAAAAGCTGGCACCATCATCCCTTGCGTTACATACCCTAAATCTCCACCTTCCTGTGCGGAACTATCTTCCGAATATTCTTGCGCTTTTTCAGCAAAGTTTCTTGCGGTTGATTCTTTACGAATAGTGGTTGCTAAAGCCAAAGCTTCTTCTTTTGTTCTTTCGTTTTCGCAACGGTCAGATTCTGCATGACAAATCAAAATATGTCGCAATTTTGGAATCGTCTCCGTTTTTGAACTCATGTAATTCACGATATGCAAGGCGCTTGAAGACTCATACAAGCCATCAATAATGCCCGTGCGATAACGTTTTGCCGCGATTTCTTTTGCGAGTCCGTCAAAAATCGGATGCTCATCGCTAATAAATCCAACATAACCACCATTTTGTTTTGTTGATTCGTCAAGAGAAATTTCGGTTGCAAGAGCGGCAAAGTCCTCGGTTACCAAGGCTTGTTCCAAGGTAAGCAAAGCGGCAGCGCGTTCGGTGGTTTGTGCGGCATCGATTTGCGCTTGCTGTTCTTCGGTTGGATCGAGGTTGATGGTGGTAATCGGTGTTTTAAATTCCAAAATAGGCGTTTCACCAATCATGGCAATCGCTTTTTCTACATCAAAAACGCCAGCCAATTCCACACTCACGCGGTACGTATCGCCATTCACGCTTGTTTGCACCAATGGTTCTGCAACACCAAAAGCGTTTACTCGACGTTCAATTACATCTCGTACCCCCTCAAGAGCTGCTGCCCGTTCTGACTCTGCAATAGAACTCATGTCGGCGTCGTATAGCAAAGAGGCGCCACCTTGCAAATCAAGTCCTAAATTAAAAGAAGATTCATTCATTTTTGGCAAAAAACCGCTCGCATTCGCCATTTTATTGTAATATGACGGAAAGGCTACGCTAGAAGCCAGAATAAACACCAAGGCAATCGCTGCAACTGATCCGTGCAATTTCCACCGTTTCGAACCGTTTGTTTTCTTCATAGATTGAATATAATCAATAATCGCGAGTATTTTAGGGTAAAGCCCGTCAAATCGCAAGTGTATAAATAAAAAGTGAGGTTTCCCCCACTCCCTTTAATTCGACTTTTTGAAACTCACTTTAAATGCTGGATGCCATTTTTGGTCGTATTCGTCGACAATTTCGACTAATTCTTGGTTTGCGTACATGTTTAGGGCAATGTCGGCAAGCAATTCCATGTCGGATTGAATGTCGGTTTTTAGCTCATCAAGTTTATCGATTTCTGATTGAGAATTGCTTTTCACTTCGTTTTCGATGCTTTTTGCTTGTTCGCGCAATTTCTTCAATTCCTCCTTCAATTCGGTATATTGCTCGTTTCCGCGTAATTCGTCTTGCAACATTTTGTTTAAGTCAGCTCGTTCTTTCTTGTTTTTCTGCAAACGAAGGTACACTTCTTCTAATTTTGGCATAATTGGGGACAAAAATTAATCCATGAGTTTTGTGGCAGGATTATACCATACTCCCCTGTATTCTTGACGAATTTGGCTAACTTTGCTAGGTTTCGTAGTCCACTTTCAAAGGAGAAGGACATGAACCGATTGATGTTGGTCATTGTAGTGGCGACGCTCGGGACGGGCTGCTTCGGCAGCAAGAACCGCAAGATCAAAAGCTTGCAGGAGACAAACCAGATCGTCACCAACGAGTGGCGATACAGTGAGAGCCTGCAAGAGGAGCTGGAGGGGCAGATCATCGAGCTCAAGGCAGAACTCGCGAAGAGCAATAAGCAGGTCGAGAACCTTGCAGGACTGCTCGCGCAGAAGTCCGTCGAGAAGGCCACGCCGACCATCGTGATTCCTGGAGAAATCTTGCCAGATCTCCAGGCATGTGAGGTGGCAGCAAAGGCCGCCAACACGTCGAAGTACAGCATGACGATGTCGACGTCGAACGGTCAGAAGAAGTGCGAAATCGAAATCAGATAGCGCACATCGCAAGACCTGACCCCATCGTAGCGACCCCCGTGGGTCGCTTTCTTTTTTTGTCAAAATACGCTATCTTTTCTGCCGTATGACACGACTTGCCAATAAACTCAATAAACCACAAGCAATCGAACGATTGCAAAAAGAACCGTTTAAACGGCGGACGATTTCATTTTATAAATACGTACGTATTGCAAACCCAAACGAATTGCGCGATGAATTATGGCGCGCTTGGGAGGCATTTGGCGTAAAAGGACGCGTGTATTTGGCGCATGAAGGAATCAATGCTCAAATTTGCGTTCCAGAACCATTGCTTGAACTTTTCCGCGCGCATGTGGATAATTTTCCGGAATTTAAACATGTGCCATTTAAATTTGGGCTCGAAGAACAGAACCTGTCATTTTGGAAATTGACGATTAAGGTGCGCAATCAGATTGTTGCCGATGGATTGCCCGAAGAGGCATATGACGTAGAAAATGTTGGTCGTCATTTAAGTGCAGAGGAATGGAATAGTGCAATGGACAATGGCGCAATTGTTGTTGATATGCGCAATGCATACGAAAGCGATATTGGTCATTTTCAAAATGCCGTGCGACCAGATTCCAATACCTTCCGCGATGAATTACCAGAAGTATTAGAAAAACTAAAAGGAAAAGAACAAGAAAAGATTTTGCTGTATTGCACCGGTGGCGTGCGTTGCGAAAAAACGAGTGCGTATTTGCGCGAACATGGTTTTGAAGATGTGAATCAATTGCATGGCGGAATTATTGAATATACCCACCAAGTAAAACAAAACGATTTGCCAAACAAATTTATTGGCGCAAATTACGTTTTTGACGGCCGAGGAATCGAAATCGTTACCGAAGATAAATTGGCACCTTGCTATACCTGCAAAACCAAAACGAACCAAATCGTGAATTGTGCAAATCCTGCTTGCCATGCCCTAATGCCACAATGCGAAACGTGCACCGAAAAAACCGAATCAACCTGTTCGCAAACGTGCCGAGACATTGTACATCTACCAGAAATCGAGCAACAAAAAATCCGCCAACAAACAAGCAATACGTTTCGCGTATTACGTTAAGCCTTGCGCTTTACGCACACTAATAGCATTTCCCGCGTCGATTACGACCACGTCTCGCCTTCCTACTTGGCCAGTTAATAAGAAGTCCGCTAATTTATTATCGACTTCTTCTTGAATTATGCGGCGCAACGGACGCGCACCAAATTTCGGATCATACCCTTTTTGCGCGATTTCATGCACGGCGGAATCGGTAATCTCTAAGCCAATGCCTTTTTCTTCCAAACGCTTTTTTACCGTACCAAGCATTAAATACGCAATCGAAACCACGTCTTCCATGCCGAGCGGTTTAAAGACAAGCACGTCATCAAATCGATTCAAAAATTCCGGTCTATAATACGCACTCAACTTTTCATTCATTAAAATCGATTGAATTGTTGCAATATCGGTTCCCTTTTGTGTTTCGTCGAGAATGAATTGCGTGCCAGCGTTTGATGTCGCAATTAAAATCACATTGGTAAAATCTATGGTTCGGCCGGTGCCGTCGGTTAGTCGCCCGTCGTCCATGACTTGTAAAAAAAGGTTTAGAATGTCGGGGTGAGCCTTTTCGATTTCGTCGAGAAGCAAAACGGTAAAAGGATTGCGTCGAATTGCTTCGGTAAGCAAGCCCGTTTCATTTGCGCCACCAATAAGGCGAGAAATAGACGCTTGATCTTGATATTCCGACATATCAAAACGCACCATGGATTGTTCGCTGCCGAAATACACTTCGGCGGTTGTTTTTGCTAATTCGGTTTTTCCGACTCCTGTTGGCCCAAGGAAAAGGAAATTTCCTATTGGACGATTTTGCGCGCGCAATTGTGTTCGTGAACGACGTAATGCTGAAGCAACGGCTTTTACCGCTTCGTATTGACCAATCATCCGTTCATGCATTTTCTCTTCTAAATTCAATAATTCTTCCCCTTCTGCTTGATTGACGCGCGTGACATTTACTTTCGTTTTTTGAGATACGAGCGATTCAACATCACTTCCTAAAATCCGTTCCCATTCAATCCCTTTATTCTGCACAAGCATGGCCACTTCTTCAGCTAAATGCACGGCCTTTTCTGGCAAAAATGATTCATGCATGTAGCGGTCTGAAAGTTCTACCAAAGCCGAAATCGCATCGTAAGTAAAAATCACTTTAAACTTATTCTCTAAACCACCAACCATGGATTCTAAAATACGAATCGCATCGTTCGCCTTCGGTTCTTCTACACGCACGGGAGCAAATCTCGCACCAAGAATCGTGCCTTCTATTTCCTGCTTATGACGTTCGGGAGTGGACGTTGCAATCACAAATGTGTAACCGCGTTCTAATTCTTGCGCCAAAATACTTCCCAAATCTAATCCCCCAATATGCGCCGTTGTTAATTGATCAATATTTGGAATCACGAGAATGATGTTTTTTGACCGCGCCACTTCTTGAAGAGCAAGGAGTAATCGTTCTTGCGCTTTAGCACCTCCCTCTGCCCCAATAATATGCGGAATCGAAAGTTCCATTAATCGTTTATCTTTCAGGGAATTTGGCACACGCTCTTCTACCATGCGTTCCGCAATCCCATAAATAATCGCGTCTTTTCCAACACCGTGTTCACCAACGAGTACAACACTTTGGCGGCCACCTTCAATAAGGCGCAAAATTTCTTCGGTTTCTTCTTCGCGACCAATAAGCAATGGCAAACCTCCACGCACCGCTTGCGCCGTTAAATCATATGCAACGCTATCGAGAAATTTGGTTTGTACCGACGTATACGCGCGATTCATGGCGCCCGTTGGTTTAAACATGGCTGATTGGCGGAATGATTTGTATCGCTTTACTAACGTTTCTTCGGTTTCAAGCCAAGAAATGACATTTGCCATTTGTTCCTCGTTTACCCCGAGCGCGTAAAATAACTCTTGCAAAAAAGGTTGTGTTTCATAAAGTGCAGCAAATAAATCAATGGCTCCAACCGATTGTTTATGATTTTGCAAAGCATGTTTGAATGCATGAACATAAACAGTTTGGCATTCAGTTGAATGTTCTAATTCGCCGTTATCAATAAGCGAAAGCTGGCGCGCAATTGGCCCTTCGAATTGATCGAGACTAAGGCCAAGGCGAATAAACAAGGCATGCATCGAGGAATCGTGCAGTAATGACACAAATGCATGAAGCGGAACTAATTTTGCGTGATGACTTTTTTTGGCCGATAAATACGCGTCGTCTAAAATGCGCAAAGCATCTGCAGAGAATGTAGCAGAAATTGGTTGATGGCGCTCGACAATATTCAAATCTGGTAAAACGCTTGGTTCAGCCGTGAGTTTTGCAGATTGTGGCAATGGTGCAGAATGATGTTTTGAGCGGAAATGGTAAGAAATCGCCGTCATGCCGAATAAACACCCAAGCCAAAGAAAAAGTGCTTCAGGACGACGAAGTGAAAGCGTTTGAATTTCGGCTAAACTAAGAGCCAGAAAAAAGGCAGAAACCGAAATCAATGCAAGTACCACAAACCCTTTTGTGAGGTAGGGCGCATAGGTTCGTTGCCAAACTCGACGTAAAACATCCTCTTCGCGAAGAGTAGATTGACCATGCCAAAACACGCCATTCACAAGCAAGCCTTCCACTGGTTCAAATCCTTTTGGAATCGATTCTTTTCGCATATTAAATAAATGCTAAAACCACTCCCGCCACAACACCAAACGGAATTACGAGATAGAGAATAAACGCGACAACGACTAAAATAGTAACAATAAAAAGCCAAATGGAGCGTGCAATGATTTGCGCGGAACGCATAAAGAAACTAATAATCCTACTTTGCCAATCATTAAACCCGAACATCGGCACAAATAAATTTCGCACCCAAACGTCTACGGCAATCATGGCAACATAATTACGCAAAAACTGTAAACACGATTGAGCAAATAATTTTAACCCTTCGCTATACCACCAAATTGGCGCATAGAAAACGGCAAAAAATGTTTCTTGAAAGAAATACATAACCCCCATATTGCTTTCAGTATAACATGAAGTCCTACGCGCCGATAAGATTTCGCAACTCTTTCATGAGTCGTAAATAAAAGCCCATATTCTGCAAGGTCGCAAGTCGCATGGCAAGCACTTCGCCCGTTTTAAATAAGTGGCGCACATAGGCCTTTGTGTAGAGCATGGAACTTGGTACGCCAGAAAACGGATCGATGACCGATGTATCGAGTGCAAATCGTTCGCCAGAAATTTGTGCTTTATGGTAAAGCGCATCAGCGATTTCAACGTCGTCGGCGCCATTTTGTGCGAGTTCGAATGCACGTTTTACGCAAATTTCAGGCGCATCTTTCCACAAAAAAACGGTTCCATGCCGGGCGTTCCGTGACGGTAAAACACAATCAAACATGTCCACGCCAACCGAAACATAATACACAATTTCTTCTGGCATTCCCCCGCCCATAAAATAGCGTGGTTTATCTTCTGGCATGGCATTCGCAATCATTTTCGTGATTCTAAATGCGTTGTCGCGCGACTCACCAACCGAAAGGCCACCAATCGCATAACCGTCGAATCCAATTTCGGTTAAACCCTGCAAAGATCGCAAACGCAAATCTTCATGCGTACCGCCTTGAATAATGCCGAAAAGCTTTTGCTCCGAATCATAACTGTCTTTGCAACGTTTTGCCCAGCGTAAACTACGTTCCATCGCATCTTCGTAGCGCGTGCGAGTTGATACACCTGCTGCAACGTCATCGAATTGCATAATGATGTCTGCGCCAATTGCCGATTGCATGGCCATACTTCTTTCTGGCGTTAATTTAATGCGCCGGCCATCGATATGCGATTGGAATGCCACACCCTCTTCGTCGGTTGCATTCATTTTCGATAAACTAAATACCTGATAACCACCGCTATCGGTTAAAAGTGGGCCCTGCCAATTCATAAAGGTATGCAATCCACCAAGTTGACGCATGGCATCCATTCCAGGGCGCAAATATAAATGATAGGTATTTGAAAGAAGAATTTCCGCACCAAGCTCTTTCATATCAACCGACGAAAGTGTTTTTACTGCCGCTTGCGTGGCAATAGGCATAAAAAAGGGCGTTTGAATTTCGCCGTGATTGGTCGTGAGTACGCCACGCCGCGCGGAACCGTTTTGAGCAATAACCTTAAACATAGAAAACGATTGTAACATAAAATCCCCGCTGTCAAAACAACGGGGATTTTTGTTGAATTAGCGCAAATTTACACGCTTTTTCATCATTGAACGGTCTACCGTAATGGATGACGCGTTGGTAATGTCGCTTCCTTTGCCAAACTTGGTAAAGAAGGTTGGTTCAATATCGACCACGTAATCTGCCCAGTCTGCCCCGTAGAGCGAGATAGCGATTGATTCACTTGTAATCCAGCGAAGGTTTGGTGAAAGTGGATTTGCTGGATTATGTTCGAGTGCGTAGGTTTTTGGATCAGACTCAATTTTCACGAGTACCACACCTGCCTTTGGCAACATTGGTGCGCCAATCGTGAGTGTTGGAAGGGTTGCATCGGTTACAATCTTCACAGCTCCGAATGAATTCTGCCAAGTGAAGTAGGTTGTTGCATCCATAAATGGACGGCGAACCATATTGCTATCGATGTAGTAAACCGTAGAGAAGAATGGGCTCTTTACATAATCTCCTACGTTTACGACCGAGATATCTTCTTCAAGGCCAGTAACTGGTGACTTTCCTTTTTGTCCAGAAATCGGTGCCTGGGTTGGGGTGTCGTTTTCTGATGCAGAAGAAGTTGAGATAGAGAAGGCAGAATCTGATGCATCTACCGCAAGTACTTCTGCCAAATCGGTTAATTCTACACGAATACGAGCCAAATCGGTTGAAACATTTGGCACGAGCCAAGAATACACGCCATTATTTGGTAAGTTCTTTGCGATTTCGATGTAAGAATTTCCGTCGAGCGTAAGGTAAAGGTCAGCGTTTGAAGCAATTCCTGTTCCGCCACTTGTCCAAGTAATATCTACCAAAGTTCCTGGGGCAAGTACTTCCCCGCCATTTGGTGAGGTAACCGCTGCTTCATATGTTGGGGCTGCAGGGGTACCAGAACCGGAGGATGATTTACACAATGTCGTAAACGACCAATCGCCATCAGCTGGAGATACATTGGTATTGGTATCGATATACCAAGTGTTTTGACTTGTATTAACATCCCAGATTTCATCCAAATCAAGATTCAAGGAAATGGTTGTACAAGGCAGGAATGCCGTATGACCAATGGTAAACACATTTCCATCTTCATTGACTTCTAATCCATCGTTCCAGAATTGTGGGTGTGATGACGTAAATTGCACGCCATATTCAAAAGCTTCGGTCATTGGTTCAGTGAAAGAGAACACAACACTCGAAGTCCAGCCAACACTTGTTTGACCGGAAGATGGGGTGATATTCCACAAAATTGGTACAGCGGAATCAGAAGCAATAAAATCATCACCTACCAAATCATTCCCTGCGCCGTCTGTAATTGCCCCATCGAGAAGTGTGACTAATACATCTTGCGAGCTCGCTGTTGTATATTCTGTTCCAGCAGTTATATTCACGTGAAAACCAGCTCGTCCAGCTTCAAATTCGGTAATAACACATTCATCCGTTAACGCTTCTTCAATATTAATATCAACCGCCTGGGTAATATTCATACTAGTTCCAGGAATAAAAGGTGCACAATCTAGTCCCGTATCATTACTTGTTTCAAATCCAATACGGTCGATATGTCCATCCGGAGTTGGATCTAAAAAGAGCGTTTCAATCACAATCGGGCGTGCGCCGTCGGTTGCTGCAACGGCCGCTTTTGCGGTTAAGTCACCACTTGTAAGCGTTACACTACCAGGTGTAACGGCATCGGTATAACTAATACTTGGGTTCACGGTCGCTCCTGTTTCTTCTGCATCTGCTGAAACGAGAATATCAAGGTTAGCACCAGCGCACTCGAGTCCCGTAATCGCAATATTCATTGAACTCGCTACATCTACTGCCCAATCCCCTGCTTCATAAACACAAGCGGTAACATCTTCGTCCATAATCCAGCGAATACGGTCTACCGTTCCGTTTAAGTCAAGGTCTAAGTATTGAGAGGAGGTAATCGTATTCGCAGCGTGAACCTGACTTGGAATTGCGAGCAATCCCGCAACACTCATGGTTGTAGTCGCCAAAACCAAAAGGCCGGCGCTAAATCGTTGTAATGAACTATGCATAGAGTTATTAATTATCATGAAGGGATTATACTATACAAAAATCCCCACACATAACTGCATGGGGATAATTGTTTAATGTTAGCGCAAGTTCATGCGTTTCTTCATGATTGAACGGTTTACCGTAATGGATGACGCGTTGGTAATGTCGCTTCCTTTGCCAAACTTGGTAAAGAAGGTTGGTTCAATATCGACCACGTAATCTGCCCAGTCTGCCCCGTAGAGCGAGATAGCGATTGATTCACTTGTAATCCAGCGAAGGTTTGGTGAAAGTGGATTTGCTGGATTATGTTCGAGTGCGTAGGTTTTTGGATCAGACTCAATTTTCACGAGTACCACACCTGCCTTTGGCA
>CAYZYJ010000010.1:0-18073 GCA_964482565.1 uncultured Gammaproteobacteria bacterium | reverse complement strand
CTCGCTTCGGTACTCGTTCTTCACAAAAATCCCATCCATTTTATCTCAGCTCACTTACGCTCGCTGTTCGCCTGTCTTTTTGTCCCCATACGTTGTCAGAATACTGCGCGCCTCGTCTACGTACATTGGAGTACGTTTCCTCGGTGCTCGCATTCTTCCTAGTATGGAGCCAAAAATCCTAGGCTCACAATTTACTGCTCGCTCATCTTTTTGCCCTTCTACGTTGTCGAAAAGTTCCGTCAGCCTCACCGTACGCTAAGGTACGTTTCGGCTTTACTCACTTTTCTCCTAGTAGCAGGACAAAAATCTTGAGCTCGCTGCTCACTTACACTTTCTCCTTTCTCCTATTTCCTCTTTCCCAAATCTATAACCTAGCCCCTAATCCCTAAAACCTAATCCTTAAAACCGCCACGATTGTAACCCATCTCTTTTGGCTGGTCAATAACAGTCTCTTATTATCTGGTATAATAGATGTACATTTATGGAGGATGAAAAAAAGCTGAAAAATGCTCGAATTCACGTATTTTTGCGCGACTTTATTTTGCTTCTTTTTGTTTCCGTTATTATTTCGTTTTTATTAACGCAAATTTCTTTTTACGAAAAGCTCTTTATTTTCCTGCTTCGGCATAGTGGTGACGCAGGTTTTTCTACCGAAATTAGCTTGGCAATTGGAGGCCTTATTTTTGGTCTTGGACTCGTTTTAATTTTTATTCGTCGCTATTCGCAGGAACATGCATCACTGCTTGATGCGGCGGAATCTTCAAAAAAATCGTTGCAGACCATTGCGACGTATAAAGGGGAAATAGAAGAACAAGATCAGCTTTTTCGGTCAGTGAGCGAACATGCAAGCGATGGCATTTTGGTTATTAATCCAATCGGAAAGATTATTTATTGGAATGCGCGCGCAGCAGAAATATTTGGTTATACAAGAAATGACAGGCAATCAATTGCTGTTACAGATTTGATGCCCGAAGCATCACGCAAGCAATTATTTGAACGGTTCACCACTTTTCTCACCAATCCTTCCATTTTGCCCGCGGCCGCGACCGAAGTAACGATGTTGCGAAAAGACCAATCGCTGCGATCGGTTGAGGTGAGTCCAACGCTCATTCGTTTTAAAGGCATGCCGCATGCGCTTGTTTTGGTTCGTGATATTGAAGAAAGGAAAAAGTTAGAAGCACAATCGCGTGAACTTTCTGAGATTGTGAATATTGGAAGTTTGGCAATGATGATTACCGAGCCAACAGGGATTATTCGTTATGTAAATCCTGCATGGGAAATGCTAACGGGCTGGAGTGGAAATGAAGTGATTGGGAAGTCCACACCTCGTATTTTGAAAAGCGGTAAACACAGTCCGGAGTTTTATAAAAATCTTTGGGAAACGATTACGAAGGGTGGTAGGTTTCAGTCAGAAATGGTGAATAGGCGTAAAGACGGTTCTGAATTTACCATTGATCAAACCATTAACCCAATAAAAGATGAATCCGGAATGATTACCGGTTACGTTGCGTTTTTACAAGATATTTCGCGTCGTAAACGCATGACGCATAATTTGCAAGAGCGAGTAAAAGAATTGAATGCGCTTTACTGTTTAGCAAGTATGACTCAAGAAGTGCAAATGGATTATGACATTGTGCTTGAACAAGTTCCTGAAATTGTAAAAAATGCGATGCAATTTAGTGAGTTGGCGGAAGTGGCGCTCGTGGTGCGCGGCAAAACCTATCAAACGGAACATTTTGCGTTAACGCCGTGGAAAATACAAGAAAAACTTACCTCGCATCAACAAGATTTTGGTGAACTCACCATTGTGTATACAAAAGAACAGCCGTTACTTGACGTTGGTCCATTCTTTATTGAGGAAAAACGCCTTATTTCTGGCGTTGCGTCCTTGCTCGCGCATTATATTGACCACGCCGAGGATGAAAAAAATATGCAAGCAACGGCCTTGCGTTTGCGCGGTGTTTTACGCTCGCTTTCAGATACGGTTTTAGTGTCTAATATTGAGGGCGAATTAGAAAACTTATTGCCGAATACAAACAATACTTTGAATGCGACAAACGAATTACAAACCGTCATCACATTATACGGAAAAGAAACCGGAGCCACTTTACTTGAATTTGGAAAAGAAGCATTGATGAAAAACAATTTATTAATTCGGGAAATGGAAATCAAGAGTGAATTTGGTATGCGTTGGTTTGAGGTTCGTGCGTACCCGCTTTCCAATATAACGGGATCGCCTCAAAATTTCGTGCTTATTTTACGCGATATTGATGAGAGAAAGGTATCGGAATCTCGGCGGGTAGAACTTGAACGATTAAAATCTCAATTCTTAAATACGCTTACGCATTCAACACGCACGCCATTAACTGAAATTAGGTGGGGAATTGAAGGGGTTTTGGCAGGGGATTATGGCGAAGTAAGTATTGCGCAACAATCTCATTTACGGCAATTGTTGCAAAGCGAAATGCGTGTGCTTCGATTGATTACCAATATTGAACTTGCTATCGACATTGAGCGTGGCGGCGTTACGCCAAAAATGATTCCTGGTTCGCTTGTGAGTTTAATGACCCTTGTGAAGAAAGAGTTTGACCGCGAATGTTCGGTGCGCAGTATTCAATGTGATTTAGTGATGCCTAAAGGGGAATTGCCAGCCATTATTTTTGATCGCGATTTAATGCGCGTTGTTTTTGAAGCGTTATTCGATAATGCGGTGCGATTCAGTAAAGCGAATTCAATGATGGCAGTCAGCTTTTCCTTTGATGAAAAATTTGTTCGCATTTCTGTAAAAG
This sequence comes from uncultured Gammaproteobacteria bacterium, assembly GCA_964482565.1. Taxonomy (GTDB): domain Bacteria; phylum Patescibacteriota; class Patescibacteriia; order UBA9934; family UBA9934; genus CAYFMS01. The sequence continues at coordinate 15,284 of CAYZYJ010000010.1, read as the reverse complement.
ATGATGGAATCGGTATTCCAGATGAAGAAAAATCCTATATCTTTGACCGCTTTTACCGTGCAACAAATGCTACGAGCATGTACCCAGATGGCGTGGGGTTGGGGTTAAATATTTCGCAACAAATAGCCAAAATGCACGGCGGATTGATTCAATTCGAAAGCACGCTTGGAGAAGGAAGTATATTTACTTTGCAATTACCGCGTGGTGGACCTGTGGATAAATAGATTGACATTTTTCTCATCAGCAAAATAACGTTATACACAGGGTTTTTGTCATGAATTGGTGGAATATGCTACGATTTCCCCGTTAATAACTAATGTTTATCGACAATATGGAAAAGAAACTCACAAAATCACAACTCATGACCCTTCTTTCTGAAGCTTGGAACGTGAGCAAGAAAGATGCTGAATCAAATTACAATGCTCTTGTGAGCTTGGTTTATAAGCAAGTTGACAAAGGTGGCGAAATCGCTCTTCCAGGACTCGGAAAATTGGAAAAGAAATCACGCGCTGCTCGTGCTGGACGCAATCCTGCAACAGGAGAAACAATCCAAATCCCTGCAAAAACGGTACTCAAGTTCCGTGTTACGAAAGCAGCAAAGGACGCTCTTCTCTAAGATTCGCGGTTTTACAAAAAGAATGGGTTACGCCCATTCTTTTTATTTGGGTTAAACAAATTTTTTGCTACAATAAGCATAACTTGCTCGATCTGGTTTTTTCTTGTAAATTCCCCGTATTATGACGTTTTCCCGTGTCTTTGCTCACCTTTTTGTTATCACCCTTGGAACGGTTTTTGTGATTGGGGCAAATAAATACGTGGCAGCCGATTCGCAGGCAATACCGTGGCAAACTCCGCCTTCGATTGCGAATGTGGTGGATTCGGTTTTAGCAGATCGCAAAGCCTTTTTAGAAACAGATTCTGCGGCAGATTTTGGAAGCGACACCGAAATTAATGTTTTAGTTCTCGGCCTTGATGCACGTAAAGGATCGAAATATCCGCATTGCGATGGAATTCACATGTTTACGCTCGATTTGGAAGATTGGACTATGCACATCACTTCCGTTCCACGCGGCACCTATGCGTATTTCCCTGGGAATTATGCGAGTACCGAATATTACTTAGCAAATGCTTGTTCATACGTTTCGCTTGAATACGGCATTGAACAAATTGAAAAAATTGTTGGGGTGAAAGCAGATTATTATGTGACGGCAGGGTTTTCGCAGGTGATTGGTATTATGCGATTGTTTAAATTGCCAACGACGGAAAGTTTGCAATGGTTGCGCCATCGCCAAAGTTATGCGATTGGTGATCCACAACGCAGCCACAATCAAGCCGTATTCATGAAAGATTTGATTGTGAGTCAAACTGATCGATTCCGTAAAGAATTTGGCACACCAATGCTGTATATTTTGTACACCATGGTTGAAACTGATATGGATTTCAAAACGGCGCGGGCTATTTTTGACGGCTATTTAGCAACCGAAATCGATAAGAATCCTGAACGCATTACGCTTTCCATGAAGCCATTTTACGAAACGGTGGATTATCATTTTGATTTCGAAGACCCTGACCAGCAAGTACAAAAACTTATCGATCGCTTGAAACCTTACTTATCAAAAGATGACCTTTCTTTGCGTACGTTAGATTCCGTGCAAACAGAATTAATTGCCTTTTTGGAAGACGCGATTGACGATAAAGAATCGGTAGAAATGGTGATTGATCAACAATTGTGGCGACAGGTTGAAAATGAAAAACTGCGTGAAGAATGGCATTATGCGTTTATGGAAAAAACCGCTCAGATGGCAGTGAATGCGGACGATACAGAATCAGCCGTTGATTTGATAACGGCGTACATTATTGAAATGGAAGCACTGAACGAGGAGCAATGGGCATTGCGCGCCAAGAATTACTTATCAACCCTCGTCAAAGAGTAGAGGATTTTGTATAATCTCCGTATATGGAGGTTGTAAAACAAAGTGGAGAACGAGCGGCATTCGATATTGAAAAAGTTCGCCGAAGTATTGAACGCACCGGCGCAACAGAAGGAATTGTGCAGGCGGTTTTGCGTCGAGTAGAGCCGCGTGTTTATGACGGCATGCCGACCAAGGAATTATACGAATTAGTGCGTGCAGAGTTGAGTAAAGATAGCGTGTGCTATTCATGTAGGTATAGTTTACGCGATGGGATTTTATTACTCGGGCCGGCTGGATTTAAATTTGAAAAATACGTGGCATCGCTTTTGAATGCGTACGGGTATAAGGCTTATGTACCAGAAGGGGATTTGCAGGGCGCTTGTGTTTCGCATGAGGTAGATGTAGTGGCGGAAAAAGATTCGCGTCGCATGTTTATTGAAGCGAAATTTCGTAATCGTTTTCAGGATTATGTGAATATAAAAGATGCGCTTTCAACGTGGGCGCGGTTTTTAGATTTGGTTGATGGTGCTTCGGCGGGGAAGGGCGAACATATGGACGAAGCGTGGCTTGTAACCAATGCTCGATTTTCAGAAAGTGCGCGCAAGTACGGAACTTGCAAAGGTATGAAATTGATTGGGTGGGATTTTCCGGCCGATCGTACATTTGCAAGCATGATTGATCACTCCGGCCTTTACCCAGTAACGGTTATTTCTGGCATGAAAAAACACGAAATCGAAGCGATGGCAGAAAAGGGAATTATGCTTTGCCGTGAATTACTTGCTTACGAACCAGATGATTTGGCGGAACGTTTAGGTTTGAGCCTTAAACGAACCGAAGAAATTATTGAGGCAGCACGGAAGGTTGTGGATGGGGAATAGGGCGTATAGTTAAAGTTGTTGAAATTGTTAAACGTGTTGTATGAGCGAAAAAGAACAAAATACCGCCGTCCCACAGACCAGTGTAGAAAACACCGAGCGTGATTTTCGCGAACAAATTACAAAATTACGGGAAAAACAATTAAGGGTGATTGAAGATTTTGGAAAACGTGCCACAGAATCTCGCATTAAGGCGTTAAAGGAACAGAAATAAATATGCCAAATATAGAATCTCTACCTCATCATGAGGTAGAGCAAATACCCAAAACCCCCGAATCACAAGAAAATGCGGAATCGATTGAAGAACGCGTAGATAAATTGCGCAAAGAAGTAGAAAATGCGGTTTTGGCTTTAGAAATTGATGGTGAACAATTAGCGGAACGTATCGCGATGACGGTTGGAGCAACGCCAGACGCACAATTATTAGATGAATTGCATGCGATTAATGAAGAAGCAAAGCAATTAAAAACAAAAGTAAATGCAGATTTGAATATTGTTTTAGAAATGAATGAAAAGGGGGAGATGGTGAATGATTCAGTGGCGGAAGAAGGGTTGGTTGCTGAAAAGAGTGAGAGAAAGGAAGTTGATGAAAATGACCTCACCGAACAACAGCGAATATTTCTCAATCGTTGCAGATTCGGTGTAGGTCAAATTGATGATTTAACAATCACAGAGCTTGATTTGTCAGATAGATTGCTAAAATCACCATTATTTATAGAAAGCATAAAAACGGGATTACTGAATACGATAGATAATATAAGTGAGACTCATGCGTATATGAAGGTAGATAAGTTTATAGAGGCTTTTAAGAAGTCATATAAATTTTCTCCGGAAATACTTTCGCTCAAGGAGGTGCGTGAAGCTGCAAAAGAAAAGTTGCGTGAAAATATTTTTTCATACCGTTCGCGCGAGATTGTTAACTTCTTAGATATTTCAGATATTGAAATAAAACAGGTTTTGGAACAGGTGGTGAGTGAATCAATTAGTCGTTCTGATTTTATTGATTTGCCGACTCTGTATAGCCTGCATGGTGAATTTCCGGTAATTGATATTGATGATGGGGTTCGTGAAAAATTTCGTCAGGAAATAAAACCTATTTTTTCGATATTTGGGCCAGAAAGTTCTGATTATTTGATGAATTACTTTGGAGTAAAATCTGAAGACTTTTATAAAAATCCTGAAAATACAACATTAATATTGAAACAAATAAAAGAACAATTAGACAGAGGCCAGATAAATGATTTTTTGCGTCTAATAGATGCTGCAAATATTCCAATCGACTCGCTAGAATTTAATATTGCAGAAAGTGCAAAAAAAGGTCTGTATCAATTGTTAAGTTTTGGTGATTTTGAGAATGTTTCAAAGCTTTTAGATGCATTCCCGTTTTTAAAAGATCAAATAAAAGATGAGAAGTATATAGAAAGAGCAAGGGAAGTTCTAATAACGAAGTTGATGTTTTCCACCGATGAAGCGATAGAAATGATCAAGCACACAGCAGTTTTTGGGGAGAAGTTTATTGACCCAAGTATTTATATGGTGGTAATTGATCAGATTAAATCTGAAATCATTAGCGGCAAAGTCGATAATATTGATAAATACCTTTCAGTTTTATCGTTATCGTACTCTAATTTAGATGAGGAAGTGAGGTTGTTTGTAGACGGAATCATGCTTGCAGATAAAGATATTGATTCAGGATTCGATCAACGTTCATTAAGCGCGCGTTTATCTGAAGTACTTAACATACCAGAGGATCGTTTTAACAGTTTTGTAATTGTGGAAGATGTAAGAAACTTATCTGATCGTTTTTCTATTGATTTTGATGGTGATGAAGCGTTGGCAATTGATACGCAAAAAAATAACCGAGACACAGCACTTAAAAAAATTGCAGACTTGCCTAGCGACTTAAAAGATAAAGCCTTGGCTTCTATTATTGAACATGCTTTAGATCCAGATTTTGGAGATATAGCTTTAGCAAAAACTTTAATCGAACAATTATCGGATGTAGAGATGAAAAAAGTATATGACTCAGTAGATATACAGGATTTCATGTCACCGGAAAATAGAATTAAGAATTTTCAAGAACGGTTAAAAGAAAAATCAAAAAAGAACTTAGAGAACATTCTGATAAAGTTAGAATATCTGATGGAAAACGATACAAAAGAAAAAATGCATGAAAAAATAAAAGAAGTAAATGAGACAATGGAGTTTACTGTAAATGTACCAGTTTCGGCCGTTAAGATGATTTTAGATTCTGGTAGATTTAAATCATGTTGGGAAACAAAAAATAGAGATTATGAGGATTATCGTGACCGACGAGATCAGACAGAGAAGAAAATGGGTATTCGCGGAAAAGGAACCCAAAATGACCCACATCCAATTTACGCAGGTCTTGCTTTTGGTGATGAGGTACAAAAAGGCGTTGACTCCAGCTATGGTGCGGTTGTTATTGTGTTAAACAAAGAGCGTCTGAAAGATAGAACAAGTTGTACTTATGGAGATTCATTTAGCATCCCTAATCCAAGGGATGAAATATATTCTTTTGATGATTTTTCTACAGTAAAAACCTTACAGACCATGAGTCTTGATGTGAGGTATGTAGAAGTTCAAATCCAAGGGGTTACCACCGTAGAAGACATACAAGCAATAAATATCCCAAAAAGTGAGTTGGCTATGTTAGGAGAATCCATTGATACATTGAAGTCTAAATATCCAAATATCACATTTAATATTATTTAGTATGGAAAGCAAAAAAGCGACAAATAGATTTGAGTCTGAGAATTTTTCGGATGCTGTATTAATACCAGTTGCTTATCAAGATAATGCTCTTGGGCGAACATTTGTTGTAAAAATAAAAGATACGAATTTATATGCAATATTATCACCACCGGAATATTTATTAAACGAAAAAACCGGTGTATCGGAATGGTTGCTTGACTCAGCTATAATGAAATACCACTTTATCCCTTTTATAAATTCCCAAAAAGAGATTAAGAATGGCGGAGATTATTCTGAATCAATAAAGGCAGAGTAACAAAAACACGCGGTTGAACGCGTGTTTTTGATTTATTTGATCTCTCGCAAGTCGTATCGCTTGCCTTCCGCTTGCCATTTTGCAAGGGTGCGCAATCCGTTTGTAGAGATTTGGACGGTAATCATGGTTCCGGTTGCAGGGTTAAATAAGCGCTTTCGTTGCAAGTTAGGCATCTGGCGACGCTTTGTTTTGCGATTCGAGTGACTTACATTATTACCTGTCAACGGCTTCTTTCCCGTCAATTTGCAGATTTTTGCCATAAAATACGGTTATCGCGAAGTAGTGTAACCGAAACAGGATTTTTACGCAAGTGTTGGGGTCAGGTCTTGCGATGTGCGCTTTTTGGGACAACGCAAGTCCTGAACCCAATTGGGCTATAATTGCCGGATTATGGTGGAGTAAGAGAAACAAGCAGGAATTGCGCATATTGTTGCTGTAAATATGGGGTATGGCCACGAAAGGCCGGCGCATGTTTTAAGCCCTTTTTCACATTCAGGCGAAGTGGTGATTGCGAATGATTACCATGGAATTCCGATAAGCGATAAGCGTATTTGGGAAGGAAGTCGCACGTGGTACGAGCGCATTTCTCGCTTTAAACGCATTCCGGTTATTGGCCAATTGGCGTTTTATGCCATGGATGAATTTCAGCGTATTCCGGAATTTTACCCGCGCCGTGATTTATCTGCGCCAAGTTTACAAACCCGCCAATTTTACACCCTCATCAAAAAGGGCAAATGGATGAAACATTTAATCGATGATTTAGCAAAAAACCCTTTGCCGTTTATGACTACCTTTATGGCAACGGCCTTTGCTGCCGAAGAATTTGGTTACCCAGGTGAAATTTACACCCTTGTTACCGACGCCGATATGAGCCGCGCATGGGCGCCGCTTCACCCAAAAAGTTCTCGTATCCGCTATTTTGCGCCAACCGGTCGTGTGGCGGAACGTTTGCAACTTTATGGCGTACTCGAAAAAAACATCGAATTGACCGGCTTTCCATTACCTACCGAAGCAATTGGCGGCATCGAATCGAATATCGTTTTAAAAGATTTACAGCGTCGTATTTGTCGTTTAGACCCGAAAGGGATTTTTGTGGCGCATACTGGCCAAGCATTAACGGCGCATTTAGGCGCGCAGTATTGTGAGGCAATAAAACCTCGCGCAGAAGAAGCGATAGAATTGGTTTATGCCGTTGGTGGAGCCGGAGCGCAGCGCGAAATTGGCGTCGCCATTGCAAAAAGTTTACGAAACGACATTAAACGCGGGCGAATTATTTTGCATTTGGTAGCTGGTACCCGCAAAGAAGTGCACGATTATTTTAAAGAAGCGCTTCTTGAAATGGGCCTGCGCGAAGCATTGAAATTGAAGCAAGTACAGATTCTTTTCCATGAAAATCGTAAATCGTATTTTGATGATTTTACTGCCCTCATGCGAAAGGCAGATATTTTATGGACCAAACCAAGCGAACTCTCTTTTTATACAGGTTTAGGCATTCCTATTATTATGGCGCCAACTGTTGGTAGCCAAGAAGATTTTAATCGTCGGTGGATTACGCAAGTTGGTGGCGGTGTGAATCAACTCGATCCGCGCTACACAAATGAATGGCTTTTTGATTGGGTAGAATCAGGGGCGCTTGCTCGTATGGCATGGAATGGATTTATAGAAGCCCCAACCCACGGCGCTTACCGCATTGCGGACATTTTGCATGGAAGACCAAATACCGTGCATGATTTACCACTCGTTGTTTGACTTAAACGTTATTTTAATATAGTATCTTCGTTCCGTTTCTTGGAGGGAAGGACATGGGAAATTCACGTGAACAGGTCGTCTGCATCTACTCGAATCAACTGCTGCGTCTGTGTCAGTCTTGGCGCGATAAGGCGGATACCATCGATGAGGTTGAAATCATCGTGCAAGCGAATATGCTTGTGGCGATGATTAACAATACTCAGATCGGTGATCATGCGAATGTCTTGCGCCGGCAAATCGAAAACTGCTTGAGTTCTTACCTGCTTCCCGAGAAGCTGTTCGACTCGTTGTCGGACTGCAAGGAGAGGCTCCGTAAAGACTACAACCTGAAGTAAGCGCCTTAACGAGCCCCCGCGGGCTCGTTTCATTTTGTGATACAATACGAAAACAGATTGATATGAAAGAATTTATCTTGCCTGAAACGTCAGATTTTCATCAAAAAATAGATTTTGCCAAAGAATTAAATGGGGAGCAATTGGCGGTTGTTGAAGGGGGCGATGGCGCAACGCTTGTGCTTGCAGGGGCGGGGAGCGGAAAAACACGCACTATTACGTATCGCGTGGCTTGGCTTTTAGCGAAAGGTGTTTTACCAGAAAACATCCTTTTATTGACGTTTACCAATAAAGCGGCAAAAGAAATGATTCACCGTGTAACCGAATTATTCGGTGAATACCCAAGTGGTTTATGGTCGGGAACATTCCATTCGATTGCAAATCGTCTTCTTCGCACCTACGCTTACCATATCGGCTATTCCTCGAACTTTTCTATTCTCGACCAAGAAGATTCGGGCGATTTAGTGAGTCTTTGCATTAAAGAATTAAAAATCAATACAAAAGGTAAACGCTTTCCAACGGGGCGTGTTTTGCAATCATTTATTTCTTTTCAGCGAAATAAATCTATTAGTATAGAAGAAGCGCTCGAAATCAAACATCCGAATTATTTAGCGATTCAATCAGAAATTGCACAGGTTGCGGAATTATACGAAAAGCAAAAACGCGCGCAAAATACCATGGACTTTGACGATTTACTTTTGCGATTACTTGAATTGCTGCGCACGAATGAACAAGTGGCTAAGCAATTATCGACCCAATTTCAATACTTGCTCGTCGACGAGTTTCAAGACACAAATGTGGTACAAGCCGAAATCGTAAAAAGGCTTTCTGCGCAACACGGCAATGTACTCGTGGTTGGCGACGACGCACAAAGTATTTACTCTTTCCGTGCGGCAGAAATTCAAAACATTTTACGCTTCCCGAAAGATTATACGAATGCAAAAATGTTCCGCCTTGTGGTGAATTACCGCTCCACGCCGCAAATCTTGGCTGTTGCAAATGAAGTGATAGCACATAATGAAGATCAATTTGCAAAAGAATTAACGTCGATTCAACAAAATGGCGAAAAGCCAAACCTTGTGCCATGTTCGAGTGTTGCTGAAGAAGCGCGTTATATTGCCGAACATATTCGCCGATTGCATAGAGAAGGAAGTCCGCTCAGTGAAATCGCCGTTTTATTCCGCGCCGCTTACCACTCGCAGGCATTAGAATTTGAATTGATGCGAAACGATTTCCCATATGAATATCGTGGCGGCATGAAGTTTTTTGAACGTTCGCATATTAAAGATGTGGTGGCGCATTTGCGTGTGCGAAATAATTTAAAAGATGGCATGGCGTGGAGCCGAATTTTACGTATTCACCCAGGGATTGGAATGACTACGGCGGCGAAAATTGCCGCGAAAATTGGGGAATTGCCGTCGCTTGAAATGTTGGATTTATTGGCTCCAGTTGGTGGGAAACGGGCAGAAGCTGGATTTGAAGGCATGCGTCGAGTCATGCGTGAAGTAGTGCAGGCAGGAATTTTACCGTCTCGTATAATCCGTGCGGTTGCGGCGAATACGGAATACAAAGCGTATTTAGAAGCAGAATTTCCAAACTTTGAGGAACGTTTAGAAGATATTGAACAGTTTGCTGTTTTTGCCGAGCAATACGGTGACTTAACGGCCTTTTTAGAAGCAGTTGGATTAACCGATGAATTTGCGACTTCGGAAGAAAAAGAACGTGTGGATGACCGATTGATTCTTTCTACCATTCACCAAGCAAAAGGCTTGGAATGGAATACGGTTTTTGTGATGCGCCTTACCGACGGTGCCTTCCCGAGTAAACGTTCTATGGCAAGCGGCGAAGGAATAGAAGAAGAACGACGGCTCTTTTACGTTGCGGTTACGCGCGCTCGGAAAAACCTCATTTTCACCTATCCACTTTCTTCTGGGTATGAACATGTGGAAATTGAACAGCCGTCTATGTTTTTAGAAGAAGTGCCATCTAAATTACTCGAAGAAGTGAAGTTAAGGCGTACACTTGCAAGCACGACAAGTTATCGCTCGGCATTTGAACCAAGTTATCAAGATGAAGATGCGGTTATTGTGCTCGACGACGACGGCGAAAAGAAAAACGTTGAGCCATCTGATTATTCTTTCTTCAAAGATATTTAATTATGAAATACGCCAAACATCGCACATCACTCAAGAAAAAACCGTTTAGCATTTCGATTTATTTGATTATCTTTTTAGCCCTTGTTTTTTGTGTCGTATTTTACTTCTTGAAAAATGAGAAAAAGGAAGTGACAGAATTGCCACCAGAAATCGCAACGGAAACGGTGCTCGAAATTCCAATAGCGAACCCACAGTCAAATCAAATCAGTTTGCGCACCGAAGACGGCTTATACTCGGCGCAAGTGAAGCGGGAAGTTGTGGAAAACCTCTTTACCGTTACCGTGGTTGCGGATTTGCCACAGCTCGAAGACCGAAGTGTTTACTATGAAGCATGGCTCGTAAAACCAGGGGTGGTGGAATATTTCTCGGTGGGGGAATTATTTGCCCGCGCCGACGGAAAATGGGGATTGCTTTATGAATTGCGCGAAGATAAAACAAGAATTGTACCAATGGAATACGCTCGCATTATTCTCACCAAAGAAATGCGCGACGGAAATCCGTCTCCTTCTGCCGAACATGTTCTAGAAGGTCAGTTTTGAGTTGTACTAATGAGGTAAAATTGTTATTATCTTTTAAGAAATTATCCTTAGAAATTATGCAAAAACGAGTTTTACAAAAAAGTGCTGTTATTGGGCTAGCCCTTTCTTTTATTCTTAGTGGCGTATTAAACACGTCATTTCCACAACGTGCTTATGCTGCGCCCGGTGGTTTAAATACGACTATTAGCAATCTTTCTGTAGATGCAGCAGTTCGTACCGTGGCGGTACAAGCTGACGGCAAAATGCTTATTGGAGGAAGTTTTTCTTCCGTGCTTGGTGCAACACATACTCGTATTGCGCGTTTGAACACGGATTATACAATCGATGAAACATTCGATGTTGGAACAGGGGCGAATAATAATGTACGAAAAATACTCGTTCAGGCTGACCAGAAAATCCTTGTTGCCGGTTGGCTTTCTGATCTAAACGGCAATCCAGCGGCAGGAAAAATTGTTCGATTGAATTCTGACGGAACTATTGACGGAACATTCACCTATAATGAACCGGTCCTTGGAAATATTGAAGACATGGCGCTCCAAGCGGATGGAAAAATTATTATTGTTGGTTCTATTTCTTCGGTTCATGAAACGGCACGTGCAGGAATTGCTCGTTTAAACACTGACGGAACACATGATTTGACCTTTGACCCAGGAACAGGATTGGACGGCACGGCATATGCTGTAGACATTGATTCTTTTGGTGATATTTACGTTGGTGGAGCATTCACCTCATTCAATGGAAATGCAGCGAATCGTGTTGTTCGTATCAATACTGACGGAAGCTATGATGCAGGATTTGATTCCTCGGTTGGGGCCAATGGGCAAGTGAATGACTTAACGGTAGATGGTTCCGATGAAGTCTATATTGCCGGAGCATTTACAACTTACGCTGGTGCAGGAGCATTTTACGGAGCGCGTATTAATGCTGACGGTACGCATGACGCAGGATTTGATATGTCGGTTGGATTTAGTACAACAACAACGGTCGTACAGATTATTGATAGTAAGGTTTACTATGGAGGGAACTTCCTAACGTTTAATGGTGTTTCTAGAACTCGTTTTGTAAAACTCGAAACGAACGGAACAGAAGATACGGCTTTTAATACTGTCGCATCAACTGCAACGAATACGGTATTCGATGTAGCGCTAACGTCTGAAGACCGGCTCGTTGTTGTTGGAAACTTTACTGCGATTAGTGGATTCACGCGCTTCCGAGTAGCTGAAATTCTTATTGATGAATATATCGTGAGTTACAGTGCGAATACGGGGGGAAGTATTGATGGAACAGCTACTCAATTTGTGACAAGTGGAGGAAATGGAACGGCGGTTACAGCAGATGCTGATGCTCCGTACTATGAATTCACCGCATGGAATGATTTATCGACCGATAATCCACGCACCGATACAAACGTAACAGAAGATCTTTCCTTTTACGCGGAGTTTGAACGTATTGCATGGGACGTTGAATACCTTGCTGGAACCGGCGGATCTATTACAGGAACAGCGAATCAAGTTGTAGCTGTTGGTGGAAACTCTACTTCAGTAACCGCAACTCCAGATACAGGCTATCTCTTTTCTCGATGGGATGATGGTGTAACAACGGCCGTGCGCCAAGATTTAGATGTGCAAGATGAAATTTCGGTAACGGCAGTCTTTTTCCGTAAACCATCTTCTTCAGGCGGAACTCCCGTGCAACCAACGTACGATATCGCCCTTGAAACTCCGAATGGTGGGGAAGTCCTTCAGCCAGGTATGTTGAAAAATATTACCTGGGCGAATAATGGAAATACGCTTGCACAATATGTAACCGTATCTCTTTCACTTGATGGCGGATCTACCTATTCGACAGTTGCTCAACAAATCGTTAATAACGGTTCCTATCTGTGGCTTGTGCCAAATATCGCATCAAGTGATGCTCGTATAAAAGTTGAAGCAACAGATTTGGCAGAAATTCTTTCAACCGATGCGTCAGATAGCGCCTTCTCGATCTCTGCGTCATCTTCAACGAACAACACCCCAACCCAAGCGCCTATTTCTGGGCAAAAAGGAAAGTCGCCAGTAACTGGCCTTGAAGAAGATATTTCGGTCGTAAACGTAGGAGATTATGTAAAGAGCCCATTCTTCTCTACGGTTTACTACATCGATAGCAATATGGTTCGCCGTCCATTTATGGATGCAACAACCTACTTCACTTGGCAGAATTCATTCGGAGCTGTGAAGATTGTAACCGATGCAACCCTTCCAACACTCACGATTGGCGCACCAATGTTGCCAAAGGCAGGTGTGGTACTCGTGAAAATTGAGTCTGATCCAAAAACCTACGCTCTCGAACATAATCCAGCAAATCCACTTTCACCAAACCTCCGCTGGATTACGAGTGAATTAATCGCAATTTCGCTCTACGGCGCAGACTGGGCAGATTACGTAATCGACATTCCACCAACCTTCTTTACCAAGTTTGGTAAAGGAAGCGATGTCACTAATGTGTCATCCATTACGGTAGACCGTTCAATGATGAAAAAGCGTGTAAATTTGCGCTAATACTAAACAATTATCCCCATACAGTTATGTGTGGGGATTTTTGTATAGTATAATTCCTCCATGATAATTAATAACTCTATGCATAGTTCATTACAACGATTTAGCGCGGGCGTTTTGGCGTTTGCCGTAACTGCTGTCAGCGTGGCGGGATTTTCCGCAGCTATTTTACTTACTCCTCAATCCGCAAAAGCGGTTGACGGCATTTCCTCTTCTACATATCGCGACACTAATAATGACGGAACGGTAGACCAGATTTGGTGGCTTATGGATGAAGTGGTTACTGTATGTGATTACGAGGCAGGGGACTGGACGGTGAATACACCGGGTGACATGAATATTGCGATTACGGGATTAGCTTGTTCTGGAGATTCAAATTATCTCCTAATCAATGTTTCTGCGACCGCTGATATTACAGGTTCAGTTGCTGATCCAGTAATTTCGTATGCAGATGCAGGAACTCCAGGAAGCGTTGTTTTGAATAGCGGTGCAATGACAGCAAAAGCAAATACAACGGTAACCGATTCTGCAGCGCCTGTTATTATTTCGGCGCTCATTACCCAGTCGATTGTTGGCGGATTTGATCGCAATGCGGTACGACTCACGTATTCTGAGCTCGTAAAAGTTTATATGGATGGCGCTTTTGGTGATGAATTAACACCAGGTAATACTGCGGCTTCTACGACGTCGGTTGGCGCAATGACGACCGCTCGTACGCTTGCCGGTATTGCAACGTGGGCAGAAACCAACGGCGGAGCATCGAGTGTTTCAGCAGCAGACGTAAATACGGTTGCGCTTGATGGAACAGGTAAAATCCTTACCGTTTCTATGAATACTGATGTAAGCGGTTACTTTATTGGAACCGGCGCTCCTACCACGGCGCTTGTTACGCCAACGCAACTTGCGGCGGCAATTTCTGACGAAAATGGAACGCCGGTAAATCCTTCGGCAACAATTAACTTTGTAGAAGACGAAGCATGGGTGCGCGATATCCTTACCATGGATGAAATTCATGCATGTAGCTCTTCGAATGAAGGTGGAATTAATCGTATCGATGTCTTTATGGAGCGTGAAATTCTTGATGCATCTGATTTTGAGTTGACGATTTCAAATTCTCGTACTTCAACTTCTGATTCTGCAAATTCAGGTGACGCTTTTGGCACAGCAAGTCTTCCTTGTGAAGATATGACCGTATCTGTTAACGTTGCAAACGATGATATTTTCTCCTTTAGCTTTACGGACGGCGTAACGGGAACTGAAGCGCCAGAAGTATGGGTTGAAAGCGGAACATTGCGCGATTCTTATGGAAACCGTGTAGCTATCGGGGAAGATGACGCTGTTACGGCAGAAGACCATGCAAGCCCATTGACACTTTCTTATAGTCCGGTAGATGAAGCAACGGGTGTCGCAACAACTCAGGCGATTACCATTACCTATTCTGAACCAATGGATACCAGCAACTTCACACCAGGTGTACATGTGACGCTTTCGCCAAATCCAGGAAATCTGGGCGTTGTATGGCAATCGAATGATACGGTAGCAAAGATTACTCATGCCGCATTCTTGTTTAACACCTTGTATACATTGAATATTGATGACGGAATCCGCGATGTTGCGCAAAGAGGTATTTCAGATAACGTTCTTGGTCGTGAAATTGAATTCACGAGCGGTCTTCAATCGTCATCATCTTCCGGTTCCGGAACGCCTGCAGCGCTAACCTATTCAACCGATATTACCTCACCAAATGGCGGGGAAGTACTTGCCCCAGGAACTTTGGTAGATATTACTTGGACAAGTGGCGGAACAGGAATTGCTTCAAACGCTGACCTTTACCTTACGCTCGACGGAAATTCTTACATCGAAATCGCAAAGAACTTACCAAATAACGGCATGTATTCTTGGCTCGTGCCAAATGTTTCAACCGATTTGGCTCGCATTCGTGTAGAACTTACCGACTTAGCCGAAGCACTTGCGGTAGATGCGTCAGATAGCGCCTTCTCGATCTCTGCGTCATCTTCAACGAATGACACCCCAACCCAAGCGCCTATTTCTGGGCAAAAAGGAAAGTCGCCAGTAACTGGCCTTGAAGAAGATATTTCGGTCGTAAACGTAGGAGATTATGTAAAGAGCCCATTCTTCTCTACGGTTTACT
>CAYZYJ010000009.1:11915-18225 GCA_964482565.1 uncultured Gammaproteobacteria bacterium | reverse complement strand
TCCTGAAATATTACAGTTAAAACAAAAAACCTCCGATTACTCGAAGGATTTTTGGCAGGGGCGATGTTTGCTACTCATTGATTATTATCTCGGCAACTTGTCGTAATACACTTCGTGCATTTACAATATTCTCATCTGAACTCGTCGTGTAATTGTCGATTGCTTCACTGAGTTGATTGTAATAAATGGTATATTCTGGCGAGCCGAGATCGACGCCGTCGTGATTAGAGCTTTTCATAATATTATCGCTCAGCTTACGAATACGGTCTTCTATATGCAGAAATGATATTGCGTATTCTGTTGCGCTCATACTGGTAAATACTGTTATACCCGTATTGAACCATGGACCATATTCACCATTAACTCTTCCGTAAGTTATAAAGGCGAGAGTATCTTCGCCGTCAAATACTTCACATTGTTTATTGCTAAGCCAAGGTAGTGATGCGCAATCTCGATCCTTAAGAATTTTATACATTTGATCGGTAGTATAACCAAACCACAAGTCTTCTGGTCGTTCTGGTAGAATTTCTGCATTTCGAAGATTTACATCGAGTCCGGCTGAATGCACAAAGGACAGGATTGCATCACTTGGTTCGTTTGTATGGCATCGGCCGTCGGTTTTATTCCACACCGTTTTTTCTGGGCAGGAACAAGTAAAATCTGATGCAAGTGTTCCGCCATCGTACTCGCACCAATTCTTCACAATCGTTTCATAATGCAAAAAGTCTCCGTAAGGCAGTCCGGCTACTGCCCGCCATGCATCACCGCTTGGTGAACCAATAGGATCAATACAGAAACCGTCATCAGCAAGTTCTTTTGAAGGACACGAACAAGAACCGTTGGTCCACGTACCAGAACTCAATTTACAGTTAAATTCTGCCGCACCTGTAATACTTGGTGCATCTTGTACTTTTGTAGGCTTTACTGTTAATGAATAGAAAACAGTTGAAGCGAGTACTGGAACAAGAATCCCTAAACTAAAGGCGCCAATCCCAATGACGACTTTGTGGATAAGTTGCGTTTTATCGATTGGGGGGGTGATTGGCGACTCCATAAAGAAAAGGAAAATGATTATGAAAACAGTATATCAAAAAACCTCCGATTACTCGAAGGATTTTTGGTGGGCCGGGCTGGACTCGGCTTCGACTCATTCTTTGTCAGTCACAAAAAATGGTCTAGCCACCGGCTCACCATGCAATCTGGTGATTGCATATGGTTCCGCCGTTCGAGTCCAGTCGTAAGCCAAATTGTTGGCTTACTCATTACATAGCAAAAACGCATTAGTTTGATGCAGATACTATGCAATAACGTAGCTGCGCAAACCAATGCGTTTTTGATGGTGGGCCGGGCTGGACTCGAACCAGCGAAGGCGTGAGCCAGCAGATTTACAGTCTGCCCCGTTTGACCGCTTCGGTACCGACCCAATATTTAATGGAGCCAATGATCGGATTCGAACCGATGACCTGCTGTTTACAAAACAGCTGCTCTAACCAACTGAGCTACATTGGCGATAAAAGTAACGGGGATAAATTATCATAGCTTTTTGGTTTTGTAAACTGTCTGGTTCCGCTTGCAGTTTTCTCGATTTTCTCGTATAGTTCCAACCGCAAACACAATTTAGGGGTGTAGTGAAGCGGTATCACAACGGTCTCCACCCCTCCCTTCGCGAAGGGAGGGGTCCAAAACCTTTACTATGCATTTCGTCTACATCCTTAAACTTGAAAGCGAAAAAAATTCTTATTATATTGGCTATACCAGCAATATCGAACGTCGTTTAAGCGAGCATGCTCGTGGTACGGTAATCACGACACATAGGTTAAAAAATCCAAAGTTACTGTATTACGAAGCTTATAGTAGTAAGGATTTAGCGCAAGAAAGAGAGTGTCAATTAAAACGATTTGGTTCAGCCTATACAGCTTTATTAAAACGTTTGGGAGAAAAATAATTATAGGGGTGTAGTGAAGCGGTATCACAACGGTCTCCAAAACCGTTATCCCGGGTTCGATCCCCGGCGCCCCTGCCAAAAAACATCAACAAGCCATTGTTGATGTTTTTTTGTTTGGAGAGATGAGAATTGAACTTTGTTTATGACAAAAAAATTAGGCCCCGCACCGTCCCAGTCGTTGGGATAGTTTGGGGCCTTAGTCTAGTTGATCGCGAATGATCATGATGGGTTTTGCTCGCTCCTTGCTCAGTTCGCTAGAATCTGGCGCTAGCATGAAGTCATCTGCTCGGAACTTCCCCATTCTGACAACTGGCCATTTTTGTACTTCGAATAACATGCCGAACCTGAATGCCACCTTGCCGTAGAAGGACTGACGTTTCCCGAAGTACCAGCTTGGCATCGGGTCTGCCAGCACTGTGGCATCCAGGGTTTCTGCCAGTGAAGGTGCGCTAGAGTACACGCGAAATCCCAGGATCAGAACAATAGTGATGTAGTCGACCGTGTACGGAAGCCCGATCTCTTCTACGCATACCAAGCCTTGACCCCCTCCGGCCTCAAACCAACGAAGGACAACCTCCTGAACTTCTAGGCGTTGACCACGCTGAATAGGTGGTTGGTTTTTGGTCTCACCAACAGCAAAGTGAGCTTGGTGGCGGTGATCCTGCCAGTAATCCACTTTTGGTGATCGAAGGATTACGAAGTCACCAACATCGAACTGCCTTTTGATTTCACTGTCCATGAATCCTCCAATGCATCTGGACAAAGGTTTGTAACATAAACAAATGATTACGTCTAGATTTCAGTCTTCTGAATCAATACCAGCTATTTGTACTAATAGAGTATTTTCGAAAATTCAAAAGTAAAGACCTGGCACGTTGTTCGCGAACGACGTGCCCTGACCCCCACGTGTGATAAAATAGAAGCATAACACCAACGTAATCGAAGACCTGTATGGCAAGTGAAGAAATAAGTAAACCGCAAACGGTTGTTGAGCAGAAAGTGGCAGAAGAGGTATTGCGTCAGGTGCAGTTGATTGTAGATAATTCCCACGATGCGATTATTGGTGAAACGCTCGATGGAATTATTACCACATGGAATGGAGGAGCGGTGAAAATGTTTGGTTATACCGAAGAAGAGGTTGTTGGAAAATCTGCTTTGCTTTTGGCTGCCCCGGAATTGCAAAGCGAATTACCGATTTTATTAGAGAAAGTAAAATCTGGACAAGTTATTCCCGATCATGACACGGTGCGCATTTGTAAGGATGGCACAAGAATCGACGTCGCACTTTCTATTTCACCGGTAAAAATGGAAGACGGGGTGATTATTGGAATGTCTATTGTTGAGCGCGATATTAGCGAACGAAAAAAAGACGAACGACATATTAAGGAATTAAACGAAGTTCAGAACAAGTTTATTTCAATCATTTCGCATCAATTACGTACACCGTTAACGTCGGTTAACTGGAATTTGGAAATGTTGTTAAACGGTGATTTTGGAAAATTAGAAGAAACGCAACGCAAATTTTTGCAGGTAACACACCATAGTAGCATGGAAATTACGCGTCGTATTCACGATTTGCTTACTGCAATGGATATTGAAGAGGACCGAGTACAATTTGAAAAAGTAGAAACCGCGGTTGATAGCGTTTGCGCAAGCGTTGTGCAAAGCTCAACAAAGAAATGTGAATTTAAGAATCTTTTCTGCGCTTATACCGGGCCAACAGGTGATTTACCTGTCATTAATGCTGACGGCGATAAATTGCGAAAAGTGATTTCAGGCTTGCTCGATAACGCCATTGCCTACACAAAAGACGATGGAAAAATTGCGATTTCACTTACGTTAACCGCCGACGCCATTCGTTTTGAAGTGATTGATACGGGTATTGGTATTCCAGAAGCCGAACAGCATCGCGTATTTACCCGCTTTTTCCGAGCTTCTAATGCGTCGGTTATGCAACCAGATGCGAATGGATTGAGCTTATTTATTGCGAAAAGCTTTATAGAACAGCATGGTGGAAAGATTGGCTATGAAAGTGCAGAGGGGAAGGGAACGACGTTTTGGTTTGAATTGCCAGTGAGGGCGTAATGGCTTTATTTTGACTTTTCTTTGAAAAAGCGTATAGTTGAGCGTCGTTCTTTTCACCTGACTTGGAGGAAGTCATGCTTTCATTCCTGACCGAGGAAGAGCTTCGTGACATGGGTTTTGAGGCATGGCGCACGCCGTCCCTTATTACACTAAAAATCACCATACGCGTAACCAAGGCTTCGGTGTTCTTGGTTACAACGCCGGTTCTGCCTGACGACATTCATAAGAGCATAGCTGTCCACTTTATAAAAGGAAGGTTCGAACCGGGGAACTACACCTATCATTTTGACGGGAGCAATACAGTCATCTGTACTGGCCCAACCGAAGCTGAAGCTTCGCGGGGGTTTGACGTGCTTCTTGGTAGAGCCGAACGAGCACGCGACTTGCTTGTGAGGGAGGTTTCTAGCTTGCCTTCGGCGAGCGATATGCGCGTTTTGTACCACGGTGCCGTCAGAGCGCTTATTCGACGCGCTGTAAGTGTTCCGACTTCGAGTCGAACCAAGTGGAGTGTGCAAGAAATGAGTATGGCTCGATTCAAGATCCGCATCGGATTTGAAGAGAGCATCATCACGAGCGAGTTTCGTTTTCCAGGACTCCTTGCCGCGCAAGGCATGGTACTAAAACGACTACTTGACGAAGTGGTGCGCGAAGAATTGCGCCTACTCACAACAACCGTTATGGTTCAGCCGGCTGAAATGCCGCAAGCCTAAACTCGAGCCTACTCATGCGGAGCGGCTCGTTTTTTTATTCGGCGATTTCGCCAACATGTTGCAAAAGGTCCAATGCTTCTGAACTAATGTTTTTTAATTGTTGCGGCGAGGTTAAATCAACAAGGGTGAATTCAAATTCACTGAGTCCTGAAATCGTATTTGTGAGGCAGAAACCGTCGTGAATACGTTCGATGAATGGGTGTACGGTATTTGGTTCAGTTTCTGAAAGGTAAATATTTTGGATGCGTACATTACGATCTTCACCAATGGTATTGCCGAGTTCATCATTAATATAACTGATTTCAATTGGCCCTCTTTTGATTGGCACGCTGAATTCCTTGTACGCGCTTGAATTGACATCAATAATTTGGCGGTCAATTCCTTGGCGAATTTGCAATTTTGGCCATACGCCGTTTAAGGAATCGCCATTTGCAATCAGGGTAAGCCATCCATCTTTTTCAGCAACGGTCGTGAACTGAATATTTGTCCACAATCCAATATAAGACGGTTGATTAAATTCAAGGGGAATAATAAAGTTATAATTTCCTTTATCTTGTTCTTTGAATTCAAGCGATTCATAAGTAATACGTTGCGAGGTCGATTGCGGTACTTGATCGAGTGTAACGTAACCATCGGGCGTAAATCCATTTGGATCGTTCTGCAAGTGAAGATCAAATTTAATACCGAATGTTTCGAGTTTAGGAATGGTAAAGCACGCGCGGTCGAATTGATCTTCGCCGTCAATATGCGAAGAAAAGGCTCCGCGGTGGCCAGACGCTTGAATAATATCGTCGTTTTCAATCGAATCAAGTCGAATAATGCTTAATGATTTTGGATGCGTTTCGTACGTATCGATGAGCTTTGGTGGCTTTGCATCAATAAAAAGTTGAGGCCTAAAAACACCGTCCATATCTTTTGCGATTGGGTAACCAAGGGCATAAAGCAAATTTGGCGTAATATCAACATAATCAATTTCCGCTAAAATCCCTTTCTTTACATTTGGCCCTTTCCACACAAAAATACCATTTGGTCCAACAGGGTCGGAATAGTGGTTGCCAGATTCTACCGAAAGGGTAAGGAAGTCTTTTACGTTATAGGTATTACCTTTAATGATAAGTGATTCATCGATAAAATCACGCTTTACGTCGTATTGAACATCGCTATTTGCCTCCGAAGAAATCACCACATAATTCATGAGTGGAATGCCTTCAGGATTTTTGAGTTCTTTTAAATCCGCGATGATTTGCTCGCGTAATCCAGAAAATTCACTCGAAGGCACAATGCCATTTGCGAATTTATTTTCCACATTAATGCAAAGCCGACGCTGCCAATCGAAGGTATTGTTATTACATTCAAAGGCTTTTGTATTACTGAAATCAATATCGCCGTTTTGTGTATAATTTAAGTAACCAAGGTGGTGCAGAATTAAATTGAGATTGGTAAATCGATATCCTGTAGTTGGGTCAACGAAAAAGCCGTGGTCCGACATCACAATAATATGCGTATTTTCGCCGGCGCGTTCAATAAATTCTCCAATCAATTCATCTTGTTCAATGTAAAGCGAAGGAAT
>CAYZYJ010000009.1:0-11815 GCA_964482565.1 uncultured Gammaproteobacteria bacterium | reverse complement strand
ACCTCAAATCCGCTTGTTAATAAATCAAATCCCATTAAACGCACGCTATTGCGCAAAATCGTATTCTTCAACGATTCGGGAATAATGCCAGCTTGCGGGTCTAAGATTGAAAGGTCACTTACAACATAATCAAGTTCTTCAGGTGGCCAGGTTGCCCACCAACTAAAAATCCCAACGGTTTTGCCAGACTCTTTAAAGATATTCCAAATCGCTTTTACATTTCGTGCGTCAGATCCGATTAATTCCTTTTCGTATTCGGTAGATGTTGCAAGAAAATTGCGCACACCGTGCTTTTCAGGGATTTTTCCGGTAGCCGCTGTTGTCCAAATAGCTGGCGAAATGGTTGGATTTAAGGTGTCTGGTGTTGCACGCACGCCTTCCGCAATCAATCCTGCTAAATGTGGCATTTTTCCTTGCTGAATTAATGGGTCGATATACCGCCAAGAAGCGCCGTCGATACCAAGAATCAACAAGTCAGGTGTTTGCTCTGAAATTTCTTCGGATGTTTCATGTAAGAGGTAAAATCCTGCCGCTACGCTTCCTGCAATGAAAAGGGTGAGGGTAATGATGATGAGTGTTTTTTTCACAAAAAGTTTTTTCTATTATAACATGAAGTCCTATGATCACAGCGACAGAAAAACAAGCATTACTTCAAGGTGAATTAGCGGATTTAGCGCTATATCGGCAATTGCGAAAAAAGGCGAAAGGCGAATTTGCCCGTATTTTGGACGAATTTATCGAAACAGAAACTCGGCATGCCGCTTTTTGGCGTAAACATTTCGACTTGAGAGTTGAAGGATTGAGTGTGCGTGGGCGATTTCGTAATGGATTTATTGGTTTTATGGTGGCGGTTTTTGGGGAATCAGCAGGATATATATTTTTGGAAGCAGTGGAGACGCACGGAATCCGTCATTACCTACATCTGTGGAAATCAATCGATGATACAAAAACGCGAGAAGCATTACGAGAAATTTTAACCGAAGAATTTTTACACGAGGACGAGGCAGCTACTGGTGGCGAAAAGAAGATTTCTTCTGATGTGGTGCGAAATGCCTTTTTAGGGTTCAACGACGGTTCTGTAGAAATTTTAGGAGCGGTAAACGGTCTTGTTGCAGCTCTTGCAGAGCCGAAACTGGTGGCTGGAGCAGCTCTCGCTGTTTCTGTTGCTGGGGCGCTTTCTATGGCGGCGGGCGCATTTCTTTCGACACATGCAGAAAAAGAAGTACTCGATACAAATACATTAAAATCAGGATTTTTAAATCAATCAGTTTCACAAGAAAAACATGTCTCGCCAATAAAATCAGCAATGATTGTAGGAATTGGTTATGTGATTGGCGCGGCGTTTCCTGTTGCTCCGTTTTTATTTGGTGCGACGCATTCATGGTGGTCAATTTTGTTCTCAGGTGCATTGATATTGGCTGTATCTGCTTTCTTAGCGTTTATATCTGGAATGAAGATAGGTCGACGTATAGGATTGAATGTTATCGTCATTATCGTAGCAGTTGCGGTTTCTTACGGATTTGGAATATTGCTTGAACAGACATTTTTAACACAATAAACCCCCGGCCAAGAGTGGCAAGGGGTTGAGTTTTTGTTAAACACGTTGTTTGATTCGCGCAATAATGCGCCGTTTTCGTGAACCGTGGCCAAGGTCGTCCGACGTCTGTTCTAACAGCGTCCGCTCTGCTTCAGTGGCATGAGCCAAGAGATCGTTTTGTGCCGTTGTTGATTCGTCGTTTTGTGCGCGACGAGGGCGATTTTTACGTTTCAGCGTTTCCATTTTTGCCTCCAGAGGGAAATTACCTTGCTCGAATGAACTTGTCAAAAGCCACAAATTAGCCGAAATACAAGCTTTATCGTAAACTAGGTTTATATGCATTTTTGGCTTCAATTAAGTCGTCCACGGTTTTGGTTCTATGTGCTCGGGCCCTATATGGTTGGCATCGCTTCTGCTGCAAATAGCGCACTTTTCTATGAACGGCAATGGTTTATTATCGGCCTATTTGCGTTATATTTTACCTTTCCGGCGAATGTAATGCTTTATGGCGTGAACGATGTCTTTGATTACGAAACCGATAAGCAAAATCCTAAAAAGCAAGCGTATGAATCTTGGCTTGATCCAAAAAGGCATAAGGCGGTGATTTTGGTTTCGTTCTTTTTGTTCTTGCCATTTTTAACTCTTGCTTTCCTAGAGTCGTTCGTTCTTGGTGTTATTTTTAGTGCCTTTTTATTTCTTTCTGTGTTTTATTCCGCCCCACCAATCCGTTTCAAAGCACGACCATTTTTTGATGCTTTTTCTAATGTTCTATATATCGTGCCAGGAATTTTCGGGTTTTATTTAATCACAAATACATTCCCTTCAGTCTTACTTATTCTTGCAGCGTGGTTATGGACGGCCGCCATGCATGCCTATTCTGCGATTCCAGATATTGATGCAGACAAAAAAGCGGGCATTGCAACTATTGCAACGTTTTTAAAAGAACGAAAAACTCTTTTCTTCTGCTTTTCCCTGTACGCAGGAGCGGGAATGCTAAGTTATTATTCACTCGGTGTATTTGGTCTTTTGTTAATGAGTGTGTACGTGTTTTTAATGACATTAACATTTTTCCGAAAAAACACACCGATAATGCATTATTACCGGGTTTTTCCGCTTGTAAATATGATTGTAGGAGCAATGCTGTTTTTTTACGCTCTTCTACAGTGATGTTAACGCTCCGGAAGATTTATCGTTATTTAACCGCTTTATCACTAATTCTGCGCTAATTAAACACATTGGCATACCAATTCCAGGATTTGTTGTTCCGCCAACATAATAGAGGTTTTTAACCTTTTTACTTTTATTATTTGGTCGGAAAATGGCTGTTTGAAAGAGGGTATGTGCAAGTCCTAGTGCTGTGCCGTTTTGTGCATTGTATCGCGAAGCGAAATCTTTTCCGGTGAATCGACGACGCACTTCTATTGATTCTTCAAAGTCTGGCATGTCGATTGTTTTTGCAATGATTCCAAGAATATGTTTTTCGTAGCGGTTTAAGCTTTCTTCATCACTATCGTCCAATCCAGCAGCAATTGGCACAAGAACAACTAGATTTTCTTTATCTTGTGGCGCAACGCTTGGATCGGTTTTTGAAGGTGCACACATGTAAAGCGAAGGGTCTTCGGGCCAAACAGGGGAGTCAAAAATTTCTCCAAAATTCTTTTCCCAATCTGCCGAAAATATTAAGGTATGATGCGAAATATTTGGGACACGTTTATTCATGCCAAGATAAAGTAAAAAGGCACTTGGCGCGAGGGTACGATTTTCCCAATAAGCAAGCGAATGGTCGCGCTGTGAAGCCTCGAGTAAGTATTGCTCCGTGTGATACATGTCGGCATTCGAAATCACGATGTCGGCATGAAGAATTTCTCCGTTTTCTAGTTTTACACCGGTTGCTTTTTTATTGGTTACCAAAATCTTTTTTACGGGAACATATGTACGAATCACGGCGCCATGTTTTTTTGCAATGTTTTCAAGCGACTTAATAAACTCATAAATCCCGCCCATTGGGTAAAAGACTCCCATATTAAAATCAATATGGCTCATGATATTATAAATTGCCGGCGTATTGTATGGGGAACTTCCAAGAAATACGAGCGAATATTGCATGATTTTTTGAACTTCTTTTGTTTTAAAATAGCGTTCAACATAATTCTGCATGCGAGAAAATACCGAAAGTTTGGTGCCGTCTTTCATGAGTTCCCATGTGAGAAAATCTAAAATGGAATCATAATTTTTATAAATGAATCGGTCACGCGCAATTTCGTATTGTTGTTTTGATTTTTCAAGGTAAATCTTGAGTGCATCGGCCGACCCAGGTTCGAGTTCTTCAAACGTTTTGCTATCACGCGCATAATCTGCGTAAAAATCTTTCGGAGGTAAATCTGTATCTTTGAAGAAAATGCGGTACGAAGGCGAAAGTCGCACTAAGTCGAGATGTTCGTTTACATCTTCATCAAGTAGTGTGTAGAACTGTTCAAATATATCTGGCATTAAGTACCAAGAAGGGCCCATATCAAAACGAAACCCAGACTCTTCAAAATACCCTGCGCGTCCGCCAACGGATTCGTTTTTTTCTAAAACGGTTACGCTATACCCTTTTTTTGCGAGCAAACAAGCGGTCGCTAATCCGCCAATGCCTGCACCTACAATGATTGCTGATGATTTTTCCATACACGAAGTAAAATGATTAATTTTTTTAGAAAGCTTGTTTTTACACGTTTTTTATAAGGATTCCATCGTTCTTTTTCTAGCTCATCAAGAATGGCCTCGTAAAGAGCGAGTGCTGCACGAACGGCAAATTGCCCGTCGCGATTCAAGAGTGGAATTCCTTTTTCGGCATTTCGGTAAAATTGGCGCGCGCGACTGGCTTCAAACTGCATTAATTCTTGCATGTTTTTTGTGAAGCGGTGTTTTTGAATGTCTTCTTCTTTTACGTCGTACGCTTTTAACGATTCAAGTGGAATATAGATGCGATTTCTGTCATCGAAATCTTCTTTTATATCTCGCAGGAAATTCGTGAGTTGCATGGCATAACCAAGATCGCGTGCGTATTGCAATGCATCGGTGTTAGAAAAACCAATCACATAACTCATCATTTCTCCTACAGCGGCGGCGGAGCCATCCATGTAACGCGCCAAATCATCAAATGTTTTGTAACGCGCGATTTGCGTGTCCATCAACATGGCGTCAAGAAAAATATAGCTAAACGTGTAAGGAATACCAAAATTTTC
Source organism: uncultured Gammaproteobacteria bacterium (assembly GCA_964482565.1). Classification (GTDB taxonomy): domain Bacteria; phylum Patescibacteriota; class Patescibacteriia; order UBA9934; family UBA9934; genus CAYFMS01. The sequence goes on along the minus strand of CAYZYJ010000009.1, from coordinate 7,048 downwards.
ATGCACTTGCACAGCGGCGCGGAGAACCGGATTTTCGCTAGTTTTTTGCTCGATTGCCTTTTGCCATTCATTACGCCAATCTTGAAGTAAAACCTTCGGATCGCTTTTTACCACTGGATTATCAACAATTTCGTCAGGTTCACGGAAAAACGCATATAAAACAAATGTCGCTTCTTTTTTTGCTTTTGGAAAAAACAGTGATGCTAAAAAATAACTTTTACCAAACTTTTTTTGAATTGATCTGCTGTATTGTATGTCTTTTTTTGAAAGCATATCACTTCATTCGCACGATTAAGTTTTCCGTTAAATTGATTAAGATTGTTTTGACTTCTTGCTGAATATCTAATTGTGCTAAATGGGTGAGAGCATCTTGATACGCTTCTTCGAAGGCATTTTTTGTTGCGTCTAATAGGCCAGATTCACGTATGGATTGTTGGAGTTTAGAAAGTTCTTCATCGCTGACTTCTTTTCCAAAACATGCCTTGAATTGATTTTTCAATACTTCGCTTCCATTTTCTAATACATGATTACTAAAAAGCGTATGTTGCCCTTCGCGGATATCGGAAAGAATTGGTTTTCCTGTTATAGAAGGGTCGCCTGTTAAATCTAAATAGTCATCTTGAATTTGAAATGCACGACCTAGGTGTTCGGCAAATACGCTCAATCGACTGCGTTCAGAAGCAGGGATTTGCGCAAGAGCGAGTCCGATGCGGAATGGTCGTACAAAGGTATAGCTCGTTGTTTTGTAGTACATTTTGCGCTCAATATCTTGATCGGTCGCAGAATCTGTAACGGTTGTTTGAACATCAATCATTTGACCGGCAACAACTTCGTTAATCATGGCGAAAATTTCTCCACGAACTTCAGGGTCGGATTCTGTGGTAAGACATTGAAGAGCAAATTGATAAATGAGATCACCAAAAAGCAAAGCTTGACCCTCACTAAAATGATGTCGCTTTTCTGCGCTGATATGGATATTTTGTAATGATTGCTCAATGTAGGTATGAAGGGTTGGAACGGTGCGTCGTTGTGGCGATCGGTCAATGATGTCGTCGTGAATAAGGCAAAAGACATGGAAAAGTTCGAGCCCAAGAAAGATTTTTGTGGTGTTTTCTGAAGGTGATTTTCTGCCTGCCTTTAGGCCGAGCAAGCACATAAAAGGCCGAATGCGTTTTCCGCCTAAAATAAGCTTGATTGCATGGTTTGCGTAGTCGGTAAGAAGAGGGGAGTGGTGGAGAGCATTGAAGTCTTCTAGTGTGGATTCGACAAATGGAATCAACGATCGATCGAGTTCTTCCTGAAAATCACGCAATTCTTTCATATGGCAACCAGTGTAATCGAAGTGTGGTTGATTGGGTAGGGGGCGAATGGTAAACTGACCGCCTATGATTGGTTTTTTTGATTCTGGCGTTGGTGGACTAACGATTTTAGAAGAAGTGCATAAACGGTTGCCAGCATATGCCACTGTGTATTTGGGCGATACGGCGCATGCCCCATATGGCACGAAATCGCACGAGGAATTGGTAGCATTAACCTGGGCGGGAATTCAAGCTCTTTTTAAGCAGGGCGCGGAACTGGTGATTATTGCTTGTAATTCTGCGAGTGCCAGTGCTTTGCGAGAAATTCAACAAACCAAATTACAGGCTTACCCCGAAAAACGTGTACTTGGCATTATTCGCCCAACGGTTGAGTTTTTAGCGAAATCTTCTTATAAAAATATTGCCGTTCTTTCTACGCAAGCAACAAAAGAAAGTGGTGCTTATGTAAAAGAATTTGCACATTTAAATTCGCATATAGCGATTTGTTCGCATGCAGCGCCAAGATTTGCGCCGCTTATTGAAGAGGGAAAAATGGGAACGCCAGAATTGCGCACCGAAGTAGAGGAAGAAATTACGCGTATGGAAAAAGCCTGCCCGAATGTTGAGGCAGTATTACTCGCCTGCACGCATTACCCTTTTGTAAAAAACGATATCGAGGCGAGTTTAACGAATCGTATTCCTGTTTTAAATCAAGGCGAAATTGTTGCCGCCTCTTTAGAGGATTATTTGACTCGGCATGAAGAATTAGAGCGTCGACTAGCGAAAACGGGCGAGCGCATATATCTCACAACAGGCGACGCTGTAAAAGCGACGCAGACTGCTTGTGAACGTTTTGGGTTTTCGGTGAAATTTGAGGTTTTAGCGTAAAAAAAGAAGCGACCGCCAGAAGGGCGATCGCGAGGACGGACACTAATGGCTACTAGTAGCTATTAGCCGGGTCGTAGGTAGGTTTGCTCGGGGTAGCGATGCAGTCGTAGTCGACAACGACGTCTTCTGCCCCGCCGCGCCACTCGAGCATGAGGGCGAATGCGTCCATGTGCTTACGGTGCATACCCGTCTTATAACGGACGGTCACTTGGTACCGGAAGTCGTGCTCGACGGGGATATGGCGAACGAAGACGTTGTCGCTACTCCCGATTTGCCACATGTTTTTTTCTGGCAACCACGTGATCTGGTTCAGGTCAATGTTGAGAATGCTGGCAACGCATCGCGTAACTTCTACTGCGGTTGAATCTTTTAACGTGAAACGAATCATCTCTCCCTCCTAGGTGGCTAATACTAGCCTCTTTTTTCTATTTGTCAAGTTTGGAGTACTATTAAGCAATATGGCATATATTACGGAGTATTCTGATTTGGGAGCAAAAGAACGGCGCCAATTAGCGTTTAAACGACGCTATAAACACGATAGACCGGCATGGGAAGATTCTATGCAATTATTGATTCTTGAGTTGCAAAAGCGATTACCAGAATTACACGCTTATGACGTTTTGGATGCTGGGTGTGGGCGAGCAAATTATGTGATTGATGAATTGCAAGACCGGTTTAACCGAACCGTTGGGCTCGATTTAGCGGTCGAACATACAGAAGGGAATACAACGGTAAAAGAAATTGTGCACGGAAGTTTAGCGCAAATGCCGTTTGAAAAGGCGGAATTCGACGTAGTGGTTTCGTTATGGGTTTTAGAACATATCCATGACGCCGAGACGATTTTCACCGAATTAGCGCGCGTATTAAAACCGGGTGGATTTTTCGGATTCACAACGCCGAATGCAAAAAGTGGATTGATTTTGGCGCGAAAATGCATGAATGAAACATTTGCAAAACGTTTGGTGTATAAATTATACGGCCGCGAAGATGCCGATATTTTTCCCGTAAAATACGAAGCGAATACGATTGAACGTATTCAGGAATTGGCAGAATTAGCTGGTTTTGATGTGGAGTTTTTGGAAGAAAATCAAGACCCTTCCTATACGTCGTTTAACGGTTTAACGTATGTCATTTCTAAATGGCTGAGTGCAATGTCGCACCCATTTTTTCGGCCGCATTTAGTTGGAGTATTAAAAAAACGTTAATAATTATGCAAAATCCTTTCGAATCAGCATTACAGCAAATCGAACGAGCAAATCACATAATCCCATTTCAACCAGCATTTTTAGAGCGTCTGCGCCATCCAATGCGCGAGGTGCGTATTGCTATTCCCGTAACAATGGACGATGGCACGGAACGGATTTTTGAAGGCTACCGCGTACAGCATAATAATTGGCGTGGACCTTTTAAGGGCGGAATTCGTTTTCACGAAGAGACGAATATGGACGAAGTACGAGCTCTCGCTTTATGGATGAGCATGAAAACGGCGGTTGTGGGGATTCCGATGGGTGGCGGCAAGGGTGGAGTAACCGTTAATCCTAAAGAATTGTCGCATGCGGAATTGGAACGGTTATCGCGCGGGTGGATGAAGGGAATGATTGGGGTGATAGGTTCAAAAATTGATGTGCCAGCACCTGACGTCAATACTACGCCAGAAATTATGGCGTGGATGGCGGATACCTATGCTCTTGAAACGGGCGACAATACAGGCGCAGTAATTACAGGAAAACCGATTGCAAAAGGCGGAAGCGAAGGGAGGGGTATTGCAACGGCACAAGGCGGACTATATGTGTTTAATGCGTTGCGAGAAAAGTTACAATTACCACAAAATTGTACGGTAGCAATTCAAGGATTTGGAAACGCAGGCCATATTGCAGCGGATTTGTGGCAGAATGCGGGCCATAGAATTATTGCTGTAAGTGATTCACGTGGCGGAATTTATGCTGCAGGCGGATTGGACTTGAAAGAGTTGAAGACGCATAAGGAACAAACGGGAAGTGTGATGGGATTTGAAGGTGCGGAAAATCTCACGACAGATGAATTACTTGCGCTTGACGTTGATGTGCTTATTCCTGCCGCGCTAGAAAATCAGATTCACGCCGAGAATGCACAGGCTATTCGCGCAAAAGTGATTTTTGAACTTGCAAATGGCCCTACGACACCTATTGCCGACGATATACTGTTTGCGCGTGGAATCCATGTCGTTCCCGATATTTTAGCCAATGCCGGAGGCGTAACCGTTTCTTATTACGAATGGGAACAGAATTTGCTCGGTGTGCAGTGGAGTGAATCGGAAGTTCTTGAAAGGCTGAAATCAGTTATGGAAAAATCCGCACTCGATGTTTGGGATTTAGCAGAAAAACATAACACTGATTTACGCCGCGGGGCATTTCTTATCGCTCTTACTCGGCTAGAAGAAGCAGCGAAATAACGATGCTCGAGATATTCAAAGTCAGACTTTGAAGTCTGACTTTGGGGTAGTTATCCACAATACAGATAGTTGACTGTTAAGGTCAAAATCTGGTTCCATTAATATATAAGTCATTAATCAACTCCTAGCATATTTCTAGGAGTTTTTTATTTTATGAGGCCACGAACAGATCTCTATCAAAACGGTGCATATTATCATGTATTTAATCGGGGAGTAGATAAAGAGTATATATTTACGGATGATTTAGATCGAGAACGGTTTATGAATGCAGTTGCAAGATTTGGACCCAAGCTAGTGAGTATTTCCGCGTTTTGTTTAATGGACAACCATTTTCATTTACTTGTAGAACAAAAACAAACGAATGGAATTTCTCTCTTTATGCATAAGCTCGGGACTTCGTATACAAAATATTTTAATGCAAAACATAAGCGAACCGATTCATTATTTGGATCACGATATCAAGTTGTTCCAATTCAAAATGACGAGCATTTGCTGCATGTCTCACGATATATTCATTTAAATTCCACAGCATTAATTGCGAAGGCATATCGAGCAGCTGGAATGTTTTCAGAGAGCAATGTTCTTGATTTCTTAATGAAAAATAGATGGTCAAGTTTTCATCTGTACTATAATGATTCGCATGATGTTCTGACAGGGATATTTGATCCGACATGTATTGTAAAGGCATTTCTAGACAAAAATGACTATGAAAAATTTGTTTTGAATTGGCTCTTTTCAAAGCCTGACAATCAACTTGGATTTTCGCAATAAACACCATTTCAAAGTCTGACTTTAAAGTCAGACTTTGAAAGCAAAGGAACTTGCCAAAAAGGCATAAAAAAACTATTATTACGTTCAGTATTAACGCAAATTCTATGAATCCATGGCATGATATTTCTTACGGTAGTGATGCGCCAGAAGTGGTACGAACCTTTATTGAAGTTTCAAATAAGAGCAATATTAAGTATGAACTCGACAAAGAGTCTGGTTTAATTGCTCTTGACCGCGTACTTTACGGAGCAAACTTTTACCCAGCAAATTACGGGTTTATTCCAAAAACGTATTGCGACGATAAAGATCCGCTCGATATTCTTGTGCTTAGTTCCGTAGATTTTTTGCCAGGATGCCTTGTGAACGCAAAAGTGATTGGTGTGATGCAAATGGTTGACGGCGGGGAACAAGACGACAAAATTATCGCGGTGTGTGCCGACGATAAAGAAGTTTCACATATCAATGATATTTCACAACTTCCTGAACATAAATTAGCGCAAATTAAAAACTTCTTTGAAGAGTATAAAAAGCTTCAAAAGAAATCGGTAGAAGTGAAAGAGTTTTATGGCCGCGAAAAAGCACTCGAAATCGTGAACGAAGCAATCGAGCTTTACAATAAGACATTCTAAAAAAAATGAGGGTTCAGCCCTCATTTTTTATTCGCCGGTATAAGTTCCAAGTCGTGCGAGGCTATTCATTTTTGAGCGGTGGAGGAAAACTTCGCGGGCCATTTGCACCCGTTCGGGGTTACCCTGCCAAGCAAGCAAAGCGGGTTCTTGAATCGCTCGTGCAAAAGAAAAGGTGATTACCCATGGCCCTTGGTGGCGCGCGCAAATCGCTTGTAGATTTTCGGTGGATTGAATGGCCGTTTGCCCGCCAGAGAGGAAAACGATTCCAGGAACCGTGGCAGGAACGTGTTTTTGTAATACGCGCAATGTTGCGTCAGCGATCACTTCCACCGAAACCTCTTCACTTGAATCGGTACCCGGTAAAACCATGCCGGTTTTTAATAGCACCTTTGTTAAATCGACGCTCGCATTTGCGAGGGCAGAAAAGACATATTGCAAAACGAGTTCACTTACGCGTTCGCAATCCACAATAGTATGCGAACCGGCCATCAAAACTTCCGGTTCAATAATTGGTACAATGCCAAATTGATGGCAGGTTTTTGCGTATTCAGCGAGTACTTTTGCATTCCTTTCGATATTTTCAATGGTTGGGGTTGTAGTAGAAATATGCGTTACCATACGCCATTTTGCAAATTCAACACCCGCCTCTTTATACGTTTCAAGTCTTGTGGCAAGTGTTTCAATGCCTTTTGTTAATTCTTCGTTTTTACTCGAAGGGTCGTATATAAGTCCTTCATCTACTTTTACACCAATCGCCACATGCTTTTGCTGCAAGATTTCGGTAAACGGAATATGGTTTGAATCACTTTGCCACAACGTTTCTTCGTGCAAAATCACGCCAGAAATATATGCTTCAAATCCTTCGGTTGCTAAAAAAAGCTCGCGGTATTGGCGTCGGTTTTCTGCGGAATTTGGCAATCGAATCGCATCAAGTCGTTTGCCTGCGGTTGTTTCGCTTTCGTCGGCGGCTAAAATGCCTTTTTGTCTCTGTAATAAAGCGTCGATAATTTCATTCATGGGTCGTTGCATAT
>CAYZYJ010000008.1:16248-20026 GCA_964482565.1 uncultured Gammaproteobacteria bacterium | reverse complement strand
AATTCTGTAATATTCATGCCGGAAATATACAGGTCTTCCCCACTTTCGTCAATCAGTTACGCTATTTTCTGTTAAGGAATCGCGCGTAAATCAACACTCACTTCCAAAATTTGCCTCGAATCTGGTGCGCAAGCTCCGATTTTGATGGTTTCGCCCGATTTTTCTAAATAATACCCTGTCGCAGAATCATCCTTTGCTACTTTGGCGTCTTTTGGCAGATTTTCAATATAATGTGGCTGTAACGCATTCGCTGCCAAACAAATAGGCGACATCAACGATTTTGAACACTGTGAACCAAAAACGTAGTCACACGTGTCGCTCGAGGCAATCATTACCCTCTTCCCTTCGGTATCTTTTAGTAATTCGTTAAACGTCGCCGCATCTTCCATGCGAAGCGCAATAAAGGCTTCCGCAAGGTCGCGCGAGGCATTGAGCCGTTCATTATCGCGGTTTTTTGAAAGAGTAAGCTGTGGATTCAGGGCCAAAATAAGGAGCGCCGAAACCACGACGCAAAGGGCAATTGCACCCAAAACTTCGAGGTGAGTTGAACCATGAGGAATATGTGCCATATCCATAAGTATAATCCATATGCTACACTTGCGAAACTATGAGTTTAGAAAGTGGATTTTTATGGATAGATAAGCAAGCGGGCATGACGTCGCACGACGTGGTGAATCGTTTGCGTAGAATTACCGGAATTCGAAAAATCGGGCATGCTGGCACGCTCGACCCATTTGCAACTGGCCTTTTGATTGCTGCGGTAAAGCGCGAGGCAACCAAAACGATTGATTCTATTGTAAAAAAACGCAAAACCTATGCGGCCACCATTGTGCTTGGCGCAACCTCGGAAACGCTCGACACGGAATCGCAAGAAATCATCGACCCAAATCCGCCAACATTAAGCAAAACAGCCATTCTTACAGCAATGCAAGATTTAACAGGCGATTTATTGCAGACCCCGCCCATGTATTCGGCAATAAAAGTGAAAGGTAAAAAGTTATACGAATTAGCGCGTAAAGGTGAAACGGTTGAAATTTCGGCTCGTCCTGTAACTATTTATGACTTTTCCCTTCTTGGTGAACCTACAGTAAACGAAAAAGGCCTCACGATTATTACGGCACATATTGATTGTTCATCGGGAACGTATATTCGTGCTCTTGCGCGTGATTTGGGGGTGAGTTTAGGTACAACAGGATATTTGAGTGCTTTGCGTCGCCTTTCGATTGGTGAGGTGAGTGTAAATGACGCTGTAACGCTCGATGAATTGAGCGCCGAGAATTGGCAAACGTTTTTAAAGCATTGACGCAGAAATGGGCCAATGATACGCTTTTTTTGTACTCTTAAACATTTCACAAAGGGTTACTCATGCTACGGCTTTATCTGACAGAAATCGATATGATTCACCCCTTTGCCTATTCCTTATGCCATCCCTATTCTCTACCATTGCCGTCCTTCTGGTCGGTGCATTTTTTGGCTATTTAACACGCTCATACATTGTAAAAGAACAAGTTAAAAGCGCCGAAGCAAAAGCTCAAAAAATTCTACAAGAAGCAAAAAACAAAGAACAAGACGTTTTACTTGAAGCGAAACGTCAGGCGCTTTCGATTTTAGAAAGTGGTAAAACCGATGCAGAAAAAATGCGTCAGGAGGTAAAAGAAACGCAAGAGAAATTAGAAAAACGTGAAGAAAAATTTGAACAAACGATTTTGGAATTAGAACATCGTAAAGAAGAAGTCGAAAAAGAAAAGGAATTACTTGAAACTAAGGAACGTTTAGCCGATCAAACCATTGCCGAGGCGAAAACCACGCTCGAAATTGTGGCAGGATTGAGTGAAGATGAAGCAAAGCAAAAACTGTTTGAAACAATTGAGTCAGAAGAAAAAGAGGTTTTGCTCGGGCGTTTACGAAAGGTTCAGCAAATTAGTGAAGAAGAGGTAGAACGCGAAGCGCGTAAATTACTTGCTCTTGCTGTGGATCGTTATGCTGGTTCGCATGTTGTCGACGCCACAACAAGCATGGTGGAATTAGCGAGCGAAGATATGAAAGGGCGCATTATTGGAAAAGAAGGGCGGAATATTAAGCATATCGAACATTTAACCGGTTGCGAAATTATTGTAGACGATACGCCAGGAATGGTGATTATTTCTAGTTTCTCCCCTGTTCGACGCCAAATTGCAAAACGTGCACTCGAAGATTTGTTAAAAGATGGACGTATTCAACCTGCACGCATCGAAGAAGCGATTACCAAGGCGAAAAAAGAACTTGCCAAAGAAATGAAAAAAGCGGGCGAAGATGCGCTTTATGAACTTGGCATTCCGGTTTCTTCTATCGACCCAAAGCTTGTGGCTATTCTTGGGCGTTTGAAGTACCGCACAAGTTACGGGCAAAACGTTTTGCAACATTCAATCGAGGTAGCGCGTGTAGCAAGCATGCTTGCCGAGGAATTGGGGGCTGACGTAATGAATTGTAAAAAAGGAGGGTTATTCCACGATATTGGAAAAGCGGTGGATCACGATATGCAAGGCGCTCACCCAGAAATTGGGTACAATATTATGAAAAAGTTTGGTTGGCCAGAAGAACTTTGTTACCAATCAATCGGGCATCATGTCGATAAACCGAAAACATTAGAAGCCGTGATCGTAAAAGCGGCAGATGCTATTTCTGGCGCGCGTCCAGGTGCTCGGCGATCAAGCGTTGAACAATATTTACAACGTTTACAAGACCTCGAAAAAACCGCAACCGAATTCCCTGGCGTCGAAAAAGCCTATGCTATTCAAGCTGGTCGGGAAATTCGCGTCTTCATCAATCCAATGGAAATAGATGATTACGGCGCCGTACGAATGGCAAATGAAATCGCTCGTAAAATCGAAAATGATCTTACTTACCCAGGTGAAGTTAAGGTAACTATTATTCGCGAAACACGCGTTACCGAAGTGGCGCATTAAAGCTTGTCTTTTTTCTCTGCTACGTTGTCATAAATCTCCGTCAGCCTCACTGGGTCCTTGATTTGTGGCTAACCTTGGTGTAAGCTCTCCCTAGTTGTAATTTTTGACTACTTTATGAACAAAGCTCTTCTCGCGCAAAAGATTGCCGAAAAAATTTCTCGACCGAAAAAAGAGGTGGAAGATATGATTGCTGCCTTGCAAGATGTAATCATTGAAGCACTTCAAAAGGACGAAGAAGTCACCATCGCGGGCTTTGGAACCTTTTCAAGCCGTATTCGTGGCGCACGAAAAGGCGTAAATCCTCGTAAACCAGACGAAGTGATTGATGTCCCTGCCGTAAAAGTACCAAAATTCAAGGCTGGAAAACGCTTGAAAGATGACTTGAAAGCAAGTACAGCAAAAACAGCGTAAACAACAAGCGACCCAGAAATGGGTCGTTTTTGTTTGACACTCGCCGAATTTTTCCTTAACGTAAGTAGGTAAAAGGAGGAAAGCATGGAACCAGAACAAGTCGAGGGCGCGTGGATTGAGAGCCTGAACAAGCTGTCTGAAATGCTCAATAAGCATATCGACGGCTTGCGCGTAGCAATACGCAATCATAATTCTGCACACAAAACCTTTCATGCCGATCAGTTAAAGTGGTTAATTGACGGCGCAAAAAAGTCGTGGAAGAAGAGCAAGAAACTCGAGCATGATCCGCCGATTTCCGCCGCCCGCAAAAACCTCTACGAGCATATACAACGAGCAAACGAAACGCTCGACCGTGCTCTTGGCCAAAACCCTACCGTTCTACAGCGACTCTTGCGCTGGCTTCAATGGTAGCGCAAACAAAC
>CAYZYJ010000008.1:0-16148 GCA_964482565.1 uncultured Gammaproteobacteria bacterium | reverse complement strand
TTTACACGTCACCAGCAAAGGCCTCAACTTCCTCTTTAATATCCTCCAATTTCACTAAACGGAAATCGGATTCTTTACGTTCTTTCCATTCCACTGCGTCTTCTTTCAGCGTTTTTTCCGAAATCACCAAACGAAGTGGAATTCCGATCAAATCTGCATCGGCAAATTTTGCGCCCGGACTCATTTCTTTACGGTCATCCCACAACACATCAATGTGAAGCGAAGTAAATTCGCTATGCAATTCTTCCGCTAAATCATTAATGCGATTTTGAATCGCTTCATCTTTTGAGGTAAGTGAAATCAAATGCACAGCAAATGGCGCCACGGCTTTTGGCCAAATAATCCCTTTTGCGTCGTGATGCGCTTCTACCACCGAACCCATCACGCGACTTGGACCAATCCCATAGCAACCCATCAAAACAGGTTTTTCTTCACCGTCCTCTGCCACAAAGTTCACAGCAAACGCTTCCGTAAATTTATTTTTCAACTTAAAAATGTTTCCAACTTCAATGGCGCGCATTTCTTTTACTTTGCCGGAACCGTCTGGTGCGTCATCACCATCCTTCAAATCCGGAGCAATTTCTTTATTCCATGCATAGGTTCCATCTTCGCGCACAAAAATCGTATCTTCACCGCTTTCGGTTGGCATTTGAAATTCATGACTCACCGCCGAAAAGGTTCCTCCACTCGCTTCCGTTGGAATAGCGTTCACACCAATACGAGCAAAAACGCGGGCATACGCTTGCAACATAGAATCATAAAACGCTTCCATGTCTTGTTCCGACGCATGAAAACTATACAAATCCTTCATGTTAAATTCACGTCCACGCAAAACCCCGGCCTTAGCGCGCAATTCATTTCTGAATTTATCTTGAATTTGGTACACCGCAAAAGGCAAATCTTTATATGAACGAATATGCTTTTTCGCAAGCGGCGTAACTACTTCTTCATGCGTTGGAGCAAGCGCAAAATCTTTTCCACCAGCTCCTTCTAATTTATACAAAACATCAAAACCATCCCAACGATTCGTTGCAAGCCACGGTTCTTTTGGCGTAAGTGCTGGCATTAAGATTTCTTGTGCTCCCGAAGCATTCATTTCTTCTCGCACAATTTCTTGAATGCGACGCAAAACGCGCAAACCGAGCGGTAAGTAGGTGTAAGCACCGGCCATTAATTGATCAATAAATCCAGCCTGAATCAGAAATTTCGCATTCGGACTATCGGCTTCAGAAGGAGCTTCTTTGAGGGTTTTTGTGAAAAGTTGTGATTGACGCATAATGCGCAAATCGTACTGTTAATTGAGCGTTTTGGCAACCTATTCAAAGTCTACTTTACCTCGCGCTGCTTTTTTTGCACTTGATCGTGCTTTATCATCCAAACGACGTTCTTTCGCTCCTCTTGAAATTGTTGTTGGGATACGTTCTTTATCTAATGTAAGTGCTTCAGAAAGATAAGACTCCAGTAATTCCATCACATCTTTTTTATTTGCCTCAAGCGAACGTTCACGAGTGGAAGTAAGGTAAATTTCTCCATCACCAACAAATTGACTTGGTTTATTGATATTCATCCAATCAATAATAAGGGCTTTTTCGTCATCGTTGAATACTTGCGATTCGGAAGGAATCCAACGGAACTCGGCTGTTTTTGCCGTTTTATTAACATTCTGCCCACCCGGCCCCGCAGATGAACGTGTAACTTTTAACATACCCTCACGAGCAACTTGGCGCATATCCTCATCGGTAATTTCGGTGCGTATAGGTTTCTTTTCCGCTTCGTGTGTTTCGCGTGTTCGACCTGACTCAAAGGAATTTTTCATATTCATAGAGTTAAATTGTATCTTTTTTCCCATAGGTTGCAAACCATGTTGCAATTGGCACGGTCAATATGAGCGCCATAGTTCCAGCAAGCGTTCGCACCACTTCATCGGCAATCATTTCTTCATTTAAAAGGCGCATGCCAGAAACGTCGGGATTTGCGAGGAAGAGTAAAAGTAATGGCAAAGCAACGCCAGCATAGGCAAGAACAAGCGTATTTACCGTAGAGGCAATATGATGTCGCCCAACACGCATGGCACGTTTGAACAATTCTTTGCGGTCGAGATTCGCATTCGCCTCTCGTAATTCACTCACCGTTTCCGCTTGGGTAATCGCGATATCATCGAGCACACCAACGGCTCCAAGAATAATGCCGGCAAGTAAAATTCCCGTTGGCGCACCAATCGAAGATTGTTGGTACTGTAATAAAATCGCATCTTCGCCACCCATGCCCGAGAGTTTTGCGAATGCCACGAATGCTCCGCCAAAAAACCATGCAAGCACTAATCCGCAAAGCGTTGCGCTATAAGCAAGTGCGGTGCCGCGCGAAAATCCATGCGATAAATGCATATTAACCGCTAAAATCACCGCCGAGCCAAAAACCGTAATCATCACCGGGTCATACCCTTTCAAAATGAGTGGCAAAACGAAAAAGAATAAAACCCCAAGCGTAATTGCTAAACCAAATAACGAAGAAAGTCCGCGCCAACCACCAACAGCAATGCTCATCAAGGCAAAAGCAACAATAATCCACAATAAATTTGGTGTACGAACAATGTCGACCAAAAAGACCTGCATCAATTCACCGTCCGCAAAAATGCGCTGAATATACACTTCATTTCCAACCTCAATCCTGTACCGTAGTCCATCTAAAAGCGATAAACTTGTGTCGATTTCATGGATATCTTCACCAACTTGCACGGAAAAAACAGCATTCCGCACGCCATCCACTTCGGTTTCTGAAAGAATGTTTACAATAGTTCCGCGCACTTCTTCGCTATACACATCCGGTAACGTTGACCCTTCCGAAAGTGACTCCAATTCCCCTTCTAATCGTTCCAATTCTTGTAATTCCGCCACAATATCGGACGGCACTTCTTGTGCGATTTGCGCATACGCAGGAGTAGCGACAAAGAAGCAAAACAATGCGAGACAGCCAAGAAAAACATGTTTCATATGTAGGAATGGTACCAATAAGCCCTTGAATTGACAAAGAATGGCAATGTGAGAAGATGCAATATAATTGCATTTAGCTTTTTACCGCTTCTTATGAAAAAACTTCTTTTCCCCTTTTTCCTCGCCCTTTTTCTTGGAATCACCCTTTTTCTTCTCTTTGCGCAAAACGATACCGAGGTAAGCGAAAAACCTGTCGTAGCAGCATCAATCTTCCCCCTTTACGACATTACCAAACAAATTGCGGGCGAGAATATCAACGTTGTACTGATTCTACCGCCAGGAGCAAGTCCTCATACATTTGAACCTACGCCATTGCTCATGAAAGAATTGCAACCTGCACAAATTGCGTTTTTGATTGGAGCAGAATTGGATGAATGGGCTGAAGGTATATTGCCAGAATCAACCGTGGTTCAGCACCTCGACGACGTTGTTGCACTGCGAGAATACGAAGAACATGAAGACGAAGAGGCACATGCCGAGGAAGAAGATGAGCATGGTCATGAAGGAGTGGATCCGCATTATTGGCTTAGTATTCCAAATGCTATGTTGATGGCAGACGCTATACATGCTTCACTTTCGGCGCAATTCCCAGATTACTCGGCACAATTTTCTGAAAATTTAAGCGCGTACCGATTGGAATTGACCGCTGCCGACCAAGAAATTCGCACCATTATTTCGCAAGCGCAAAATAAACGTATCGTCACCTTTCATGACGCATGGTATTATTTCGCTGAAGAGTATGGTGTAACTATTGTCGGAACCTTTGAACCAACCGCGGGGCGAGAACCAACACCGCAATACTTGGCAGAATTAACCCGTGCGATTCAAGAATCTGGTTCCAAAACCTTGTTCTCTGAACCGCAACTCAATACTTCTTCCCTTTCAGGATTTTTGCGCGACCTCGATTTGACCGTTTCTATTCTTGACCCAATTGGCGGAATCGAAACACGTGATTCTTATATAAATTTGATGCGCTACAATGCCAAAACCATCTTTGACGCAAAATAACGCCGTTTCCGTAAATAACCTTTCCGTTTCTATTGCCGGAAAAGTGATTTTGGATAAGATGAATTTTGCGATTGAAGAAGGTTCGATTGCAGCGATTATTGGCCCAAATGGCAGTGGAAAATCTACACTTTTAAAAGCATTGCTTGGCATTTTACCAAGCGAGGGGGATATTCAGTTTTTCGGGAAATCGATTTCGCATATGCGCAAACGCATTGGCTATGTGCCGCAATCGTTTCGATTCGACACCCAATTTCCTCTTACCGTGGCGGAATTTTTATCGCTCATTACCTTTGACGGCATTACAGAAAAAGATGTTATTCGCGCGCTAAAAGACACGGGATTACCAAGAAAAATCATGGGTGAACGGCTCGGCACCCTTTCTGGCGGACAATTACAACGAGTACTTATTGCACAGGCCATTTTGCATGACCCCGATTTATTAGTCCTCGACGAGCCATCAACCGGCATCGATATTGTTGGCGAAGAAGCCTTTTTGCAAATACTTTTGCATTTGCGCGAACATCACCACACTACCATTATTTTAGTTTCGCACGATATTGGCATGGTTTCGAATTTGGTTGATACCGTTATTTGTGTAAATAAAAAACTGCTTTGCTATGGGCCGCCAAAATCCACTTTAACCGAAAAGCATTTAAAGGAATTGTACGGCGATCACGCTTCTACTTTTTCTCACAAACACGTATGAATCTATTCGCCGACATCTTGCTATTCCCTTTCATGCAAAGAGCCTTGATTGGTGGAGTCATTATTGCAACCTTACTTGCAAGTCTTGGAGTACTCGCAACGCTACGGAAAATGGCGTTTTTCTCGGAAGGTATTGCCCATGCATCGCTTGCTGGAATTGCCATTGCCGTTCTTGCTGGCGCTTCCCCGCTTCCTATTGCCATTTTGTGGGCAGTCGCCGTTGCTGTTTGCATTTATTATGTTGAGAGAAATGCAAAAGTGAGTTCGGACGTTGCGATTGGTATTCTATTTACCGCCAGCATGGCGCTTGGTGTATTGCTCATGAGCTTAACTGCGGGCTATCAACCTGAATTGGTGAGCTTTTTATTCGGGAGTATTTTGCGCATTACCTGGGACGACATCGCGCTTATGGCTGCGCTTTCCGTGCTGATATTAAGCTGGTATGGATTATCACTAAAACAACTCACCTTAATCGCCCTTTCTGAAGAAACAGCAAAAGTGGCCGGAATCAATACTGGTCTTCAAACCTTGCTATTTTATATCGCGCTCGCCATCGCAACCGTGCTTGGAGTGAAAATCCTTGGGATTATTCTCGTTTCTGCCTTATTAATTTTACCGTCTGCGATTTCAAAATTACATGCACAATCGTTCAAACAATATGTGCTTTTTTCTATTATCGTCGCACAAATCATTGTGCTTTTAGGACTTCTGCTTTCGTTTTATTACGATTTACCGTCAGGAGCGATTATCGTTTTAACTGGTGCAGCATTCTTTGTGATTTCCGCCATTCCGAAACTCTTCTTCCCAAATCTTAAATAGTGTTTGTTACAAAATAGATTGCAAGTAAAATAATGCCGAAAATCATTGAACCGAGCAAAATGTTGAGGACTGCTTTTGCATCTCGGTCATCGCGCAAGAAAAAAATGAACATCGCAACGGAAAGCCCAAGAATAATAAAAATGGGCATGACAAGAAAAATGAGTCCGGTGAGGAAGAGGAATGACATATTGCGCTAACTTTAAACACATTAGCGGGGTTGCGTCAATGTTACAGCTTAATCATCAAGCCTGTTTCGAGCAATTGTTGTGCTTCTTTTAGGGATTGTTGGTCTTTTGCCACCACCGAAATTCGAATGGTTCGATCTGCAATTTCAAAGAAATATCCTGCTTCTACACCATTTTCTGTTGATTTTTCGCCGTACAACCCGGTGAATCCAGAAAGTGAAACGGTTTGTGTTTCTGTATAATCGGCTAAATATGCCTCAATTTGCGGAATATTTTCTGGGTCATACTCTAATTTCACGCCAAAATAAGGGGAATTATCATCGATTTTCGGTAAAATCACCGTTACATCTGCTGGATTTTGCGAAACGGTATACTCCGGCGGAACAACGAGTTTAAAAATATCGGCCAAAATAAATCTTGTTCCTGGCGCCAATTCTTCGATGGCGGTTAACTTTGCTTTTCCGTGCAGAAAATTATCTGGCAAGTACACATAGCCAACGAATAAAAGCGTGAATACAGTTGCAATAGTGAGCGGTAAGCGGAGTTCTTTCATATGTTCGCTATTTTCGCATGATTTTGAAAATTGAGCAAAATTGTTTGCCTTCTTCGCATACGAAAAAACCTCAGAAATTGTTCAGATGCTGCCACTTCGCTCTTGAAGAGCTTCGAGGCACAGGTAGGCGTCAGTCGAGCAGAGCCGAAACGTACTTCTCCGTACGGTTGTGTTGTTCGAAAAAACGCCTTAGTTTGATGCAGATACTAGGCGCCGGCTGAGCACATGCGAAGCGTACTTCTGTGTACGGTAAGCATGAGCGGAAGCCGGCAACAACGTAGCTGCGCAAACTAAGGCGTTTTTATTGGTGCGTCGTGAGGGATTTGAACCCCCGACCAAGTGATTAAGAGTCACCTGCTCTACCGCTGAGCTAACGACGCGTGATTCTACTGGTGCGGCGTGAGGGATTCGGCCTCGACTTTTTCTTCATCAGTCACGAAGAAAAGTCTGGCCACCGGCTCGCCATGCAATCTGGTGATTGCATATGGCTCTGCCGTTCGAATCCCACGTTTCGCAGTGCGAAACGTGACGCTACCACCTCGCATGACACAAATGAAACACATTCGAGGCATGCGAGGTGGTGCGGCGTGAGGGATTCGAACCCCCGACCCTCTGTTCCGAAGACAGATGCTCTAATCCACTGAGCTAACGCCGCATTAAGGGCTAACCGCCCCGATAATACGAAAAATTCGCCTCTACGTCAAGCCATTACCAGCCCTTTTCCTCTAACCCCGCTCGCGCGGCATCTACCTGTGCCTCTTGCTTTGACGTCCCAAGCCCTTGCGCAATCATATCTTTTCCGAGGTAAACCCCAATACGAAATTGCTTATTGTGATCTGGTCCGGTTTCTTCGAGCACTTTATAGCTTGGCGTAATAGAAAGCCGTGATTGCGCTTCTTCCTGAAAACGACTCTTTGGATCAATATACAGTTTTTTCTCCAAAATATTTTCAAGCATCACTAAAATGGTGCGATGAATCAATTCTTTCGCCGTATCCCACCCAAAATCTAAATACACCGCGCCAATAATCGCTTCCATAGCGTTCGCTAATATATACCGCCGTGCTTTGGAATTGACGTCTTTTTGCTCCCCTTTTGAAAGGTAAAGAAAATGTTCCACGCCAAGTCCGTGCGCGATATCGGCCAAGGTTTGCCCATTAACAAGCGCTGCACGCCAATTCGTTAATTCCCCTTCTGGATTTTTGTAATTCAAATAGAGATGCTCGGTTACCACTAATTCAAGTACCGCATCGCCTAAAAATTCCAAGCGTTCATTGTGTTCGAGTGGAAAATCCGCATGTTCATTTAAATAAGACCTGTGAACAACTGATTGTTCTAAATGCCCACCTTCTTTAAACGGAACCTGCAGAATTTGCGCCAACTCGGTAATCGGTTTTCTCATATTTACACGTCGTTCTTTTCTTCTTTAGATTCTTTTACTTTCGGTTCATCTGCCGTTTTTTTGATGCCTTTTGCAACCATATCCTTGTAAATCGCACCAAGAACGCCATTTACAAATTTACCAGATTGCTCACCGCCAAATGTTTTCCCAAGCTCAATCGCCTCATTAATTGCTACTTTTGAAGGAATAGCGTCATCGAATCGTAATTCATACGCACCAAGCCGTAAAATATTACGATCGGTATTGGTCATTTCTTCCAAACTCCACGCTGGAGCAAAATGTTGCAATAATTCATCTACCTCCGTCTGGTGCTCAATAACCGCTCGCACTTGCTTTTCCACATATCCACCATCGTCAAATCCAGGAGCAAATTCCTCTTTAATGTGATTTAACGCGTCTTCGAGTGAAAAGGTTTCGTGTTGGCGAAAATCCCATTCAAACAAACACTGCATTGCTAAGGTTCGAGATAAATGACGGTTCGACATAAAAAAGGCAATTACGCTTTCTGAGTATACTAAAAAATTACACAATCGAAAATGCCCGGGCTTCCGGGCATTTCTTTAGGCATGATTATGACCTGTGTGATCGTCGTGGTCATGGTCGTGACCTGCGTGATCGTCAGCTGCCTTCTTTGCTTTCTTGATGGTCTTTGTAAGGTCTTGTTCAGTTGCAAAACCGCTAAGAACACGGCCCTTAAAGAATCCGCAATGTTGGCAAGCTCGGTGAGGTAAAATGGTTGCGCTACAATTAGCACAAACTGTTCCCTGTACGGGCTTTAATGCATGGTGTGATCGTCGGCGACGAACACGTGATCGTGAGTTTCTAAATGCTGGTACTGGCATAGTTTCAATTATGGGCGGATTGTAGAAGAATGACGTATTTTTGTCAAATGGAAGCCCTTAAAAGGAAAACACCGTCAGGGAGAACCCTGACGGTGAAGTAATGGAAGGCGACGTGATGCGACGTGTCTAGAGCTGGAAGCTCGTCTGCATCGGCGGGGTTGCCATCGGCGACGGACGGTGGTTGTCGAGCCCGGTGCGCGACCGGCGCTTAACGACCTTCGGCTCTGCACAAGTGGCCTTGAAGCTGAACTGCTTCGACTTCAGCTTGTGACCACCACCGTCCACGAGGATTTCGTTGAGGCGCGCCATGTAGCGCTCTTGCCAGTCCTCACACTCCACGAAGCAAGAGTCCTCAGCGGGCACGCGCTCGAGCTTCATGACCTGCTCGATTTCGACGCGGTTCCGCTTGGCGGAGAACTCGAGGGTGAGCTCCACATTGCCCGGCACCCGCGAAATAAGGCCACGCTCCAGGAGCTCGCTAACCGGCGTGTTCTTGTGCTCGGCGAGCGCAGGAATATTCCCCCGCAAGCAAGCGTAGAGCGCCTTCGCGAACATCTCGCCGTCATCCCCGTAGAGACCGGGGTCGCCAAGCGAATTCAGGATCATGTCCTGAAATTCACCGGTGAAGTCCGATGCGGGACGGCGGAGCGACATCGTGATTTGAACAAGGGAACCTTTCTTCGGCACTAATCACCTCTTGCACTGGCGGAATAGCCAGGGCGGAACACTAACATAAGCCAAGAAAATTGACAAATGCCTCATTTTCGGTAACAATCCGCCACGGAGGTGCCTCATGCGTTTTCTGCTCATTTTTGCCCTTTTCGTCCTCGGTCTTCTTGCCCCGGTGCAAGCGAGTGCTTGGGACGCCGAAACCACCGATCGCGGCTATGCCGTGAAGTGGTGTACGAAGGCGATTCACGTCGCCATCAACACCGACAACCAAGCGTACATCAAGGACACAGATTTGTACGACGCGTTCATGGACACACGCGAAGAGTTCACCGACTTGAATCCTGGCACAGAGTTGCCGCGAATCTTTTACAAAGAGTACACAAACGAAACCACGTTCAGCTTCTTGGCTTGGCTGCGACGGCAACAGTACTTCGGCGAGCGCCCACGGGTGCTCATCATCTTCAACGATGACCCAAGCACGGGTAGCCCGTACAAAGTGACCAAAGTCGATAGCCTGGACATTGACCGGTGCAATGACTACGCAATCATCGAGATCAATAGTTCCTACCGCCTCGGCGACGGGAATAACCAAACGCTCGATTTGCGCAGCGTCTACATTCGCGCCTTCCTCGAAGTCTACGGCCTCGTGCCAACCAACGACGAAGACAGCGTTTTCGCTGACCCACTGGTCCTCGAATCGGTGAGCCGCGAACTTGGTGACGACGACCGCAACGGTTTGCAAGCGCTTTACCCTGCGCGTGGTGGGTGTTCACATACCAACAATTCGTTCACCCTCGCACTCCTCACCGTCCTTCTCTTGCGTCGTTCGCGCGCCTAAAAGCCGCGTTCAACGTAAAAGCCCGCTCACAAGGCGGGCTTTTCCTATTTCAGAAATCGTTGCTCAACAACTTGCCAATCCAAGTTTTCAAAAAACGCATCAATATACTTTCCACGTTCGCTTGGCACATAATCCACCATAAAGGCATGTTCCCACACATCCATGGCAAGAAGAATTTTCTGCCCACCAAGTTGACCAAATTCATGATCGCTTACCCATACATTCATTAAATCCCCCGTTCGGTCGTCTTCTACTAAAAGCGCCCAACCAATGCCACGCATTTTTCCAACCGCCATAAATTCCGCTTTCCATGCATCAAAACTCCCAAATTGATTCGCGAGCGATTCATGTAAACCAGTTAATTCCCCGCTCGTTTTTTCGAATTGTTCAAAATAATACTCATGCAAACGCATGCCATTGAATTCAAATCCAAGTCGTCGTTTTACTTCAGAAAGCGCGTACGCGTTCTTTTCTGAATCCTGCATAAGGCTTTGCAAGGTGTCATTCAGCACATTAACGTGCTTTACATATCCGGCATAAAGTCCCAAATGCACCTCGATTTGCTTTGCGGAAAGTCCTTTTAATTCGCCAAGTTGAAATGTTTTTGCTGTATATTGTTTTGTCATAATTGCATGTTTATGCTCGCATGGTACCATGTTTTTATATGAAAAAAAGCTTTTTGGTTCCACTCATTGGTTTCGCCCTTTTATTCACATCAGCACAAAGTGCTTTTGCTGGTGAATGTTTAAGTGAAATGACGTCACAAAACATAAAACCCGGAATTGTTACCACAGGAGCGCGCGTGCGAAGCGTTTCTTGCATGGAAGAATCAACGGTTCTTGCTACTTTGCCTGTTGGAACCGAAGTAAAAGTGCTCGGAAATGCGCATGGATTTTGGTATATTCAAACCTCAAGCGGTTTAACCGGATGGGTTGGTGAATGGTTGATTTCGACGGACGCAACCGCAATACAAAAAAAGACCGAAGAAAAGAAACCGGAAGAGAAAAAAGTAGAAGAAAAAACCGTCAAAACTGAGTCGACGCTAAAAGAACGAGTAAAAGGCTATATTTTGCTTCAGGTCGAAAATAACGGCGAAGCTTGGTATGTCGACCCAGAAACAAGTGGAAGGTTTTACATGAAAGATGGCGCAACCGCTTATGAAATGATGCGAGCATTTGGGCTTGGTATTTCGAGCGCGGACTTTGCAAAAATCGACAAAGATTCAGCATTAAAGAATCGCTTAAAAGGCCGAATCGTTTTGAAAGTAGAAGAACATGGCGAAGCGTATTATATTCACCCAAAAACGGGCGCAGTGCATTACCTCAAAAACGGTGAAGAAGCCTATGCAATCATGCGTCTTCATTCGCTTGGAATCACAAATAAAGACTTAAAACAAATTACAGAAAAAACATTTAAACCTGTTCCGTATACCGAAAAGAAAAAAGAAGTATCAGCAGAAGCGGCAAGTACGGATTTTTCTTTGTCGACGGTTCAAGAATACTGGCTTGCAAAAGTAAATGCATTGCGTGCCGAAAAAGGATTAACGCAACTTGTACTTGATGAACGGTTGAATGACACCGCTCTTGAATACGCAGAGTATATGAAAGCGACCGGCGCAAGTAATCACGAGCGGGCCGACGGAAGCAGTATGCATCAATGGATTGATGCCAAAGAACTCGATTTCACCACACGTTATAGCGAAGGAGGGTGGAAAACAAATTACTTTACGGAAAATATTTCTTGGGGCGTTGTGAAAAATGATACCGCCTCAATCAAATCGATGATGAACGATACCATGAAGTTTTTCTTGAGCGAAGCGAGCTATAATGGCGCGCATTACCGCAGTATTTACCACCCAGATTGGAATAGTGCCGGCGTAAATATTGCCCTAAAAGACACAGGGAACGGCAAATACAAAGCGTATTTGGTGATTCATTATGGTAGCTTAAATAAAGCCGAATAATTGACGCGCATCAGTTTTTTGTGTAAGGTTGGAGTACTTTTGGAGGTGAAAAGTGAGAGATATCGACCTTGAAATCATCATCGCGCTTTCGCAAGCGCGGCAAAACGCCAAACGTTTCGACGTCAGCAAAGAAATCGACGCCGTTTTAAAGGGCATCGATTTGCTCGGTTCCGTGCCCGCGAATTACGGCACGAGTCATGCCGAGCTCGAGGAATTGCGCATACAAGGGTTACAAAGCACGGTGGCACTTCTGAATCGGCGTCTGCAAGCCGAAATCGGACCAACCTACATGGATAATGTACGGAAGCGTTTACAGAAGATCATGAGTCAGCTTGATGAACTCGTCGACCAGTGTCGAGGGCCACAACTCGTCCTTTTCCCGAATGCGGACTGACTCCACATTCGCGGATCGCTACAACCAACGACCGACGCCTAAAAACGTCGGTTTTGTTTTTAACCCCCCTATCTAACAACTCCGCCCCATTCTGTGACAACAAACCCTTTCCGTTCTGGCGTTTTTGGCAAACGTGGTTCATTTGCTTCGATTTTTTCTTGAAGCGGAGAATAATCCATTAAAATACGAATCACGGTATCGGGCTTTTCTGAAAGCGTAAGCGGCGCGATACTATCCATTACCGCTTTGCCATGGAATCCAATTTTGTAATACGGCGCGTCTTGCATGCGTGGCAACCAAAACTCTTTAAAGTCAGCAATTTCATGCGTCACAAATCCAAGACTCGCCAACGTTTTGCTTAAGAACGTCGAAACATCCTCTTGTGCAACCACGAAATACGATTCTGGTTCCGCATATAAGGCACCTCGTCCTTCCCAGAATAAATATGGATACGTTTTTCCATCAGACTTTTGCACCAAACGTCCATTCGGGTACGCCGTCACTTCCCATCCGTCGCCATAGTCTGGATCGGTAAAACTAAATCCTCCACGCGGAGCAACTTCTACACGAATATCGGTCTTTTCTTCTGGGTATAAGTAAATAACTGGTTTTCCACATTCTACACCACCCAAAACCGAGCTATGCAGAATTTCAATCCATCGCCCAAATGAATCTTCGTAATAGAAAAGTGGGTGTAGAGTTTCGAACACTTCAAGCGTTCCTTCTGGATTCATGAATAACCAATCTTCAAATAATTCTTGCCCTCGCCCCGTGTCAAAACGATCTGGCGCAAAAACACGGCCTTTTTGTGTTGCAGAAAGTTGATATTCCCCAATCGGCACAATAGTTCCTAATTCCGAACGGTTAACAACATTATTCGCAGAACTAAATCCACAACCACCAATTTTCCCTTTGAAATAATCTTCAGTATTCCGTTCCCCACTATCGAGCCAAGTGAGGAATGGTCGGCCAATCGCCGTGGTTTCGCTTGGATTTTCTACACTAAAGAACGGGATTTCTAAATCAAAGAATTGCAATCGTCCGTCAGCTCTAAGCGCAAAAAACATGGTTTCAAATTCCTCACCATGAAGCGATGTAGTTGGTTCGTACAGAAAAATTGGTCGGCCATCAATTAATTTTCCAACTTCGCGCGAAGCTGACGTATCAAATTGTTCTGGATAATTCACATGATGCCAATCGCCGATATACCAGTACCGCCGACCCATGGAATCGGTTGCCGTATTTGAAATACCATCAAATTCTTCAATACTTGCACCGGCATCAATCAATACACTCTGCGGAATCAATGCGATTTGATTAATATCGAGCAATTCGGTTACACGGGAATTTGAACTCGCCGAAGTAAAGATACCAGAAATATTTAGGCCATATCGATCAAGAAGCGCGGTTGGTTTTTCGCCTTTCGGATCAATAAGTAAATAGAAACTTGTATAATACGTACCGATTCCTGGAAGCGAGTAAATTTCTAAAACAAGCTCGTACCCGTCATAACGCCCACCCTCAATTGTTCCAAGCGTTCGTGCAGATTGCGTAAACTCTGGATCAGTAAAATCAACACCCAAATATACCGCGTCTACAAGCCATTGCGTTGGCTCGCGTTCGGGTTGCGCTGCGACATCAAACCATTTTACAAGTAATTCCTGCGTTTCATTTATCACACGTTCATCTTCTACCTCTTCAACAACTTCCTCAACTTCCGTTTCTACCACCGGTGTTTGAGGTGTTACCTTCTGCAATTGTGCAAAATACATGCCCGTTCCAAAAGCGCCAAGCGTTAAGAGAAGAAAAAGCAGAATGACCGCAGCAATAGAAAGCGGTTTTTTGAGATTGCGTTTCACATGCGCATCAAATTGCTCTGGCGTATCATTGCTTTTGTTTTTCATAAGGTAAAATAATGAGTCCTTCTTGAATCATTGTTTGTAATTCCGGCGACGACGTTTGCGCCATGCGATCAAGAACGCGTTTTGCGTCTAAGCTGCCGAGCGGAATCGGCTGACTTCCCTTTGCGGAAATCGGCATTAAATGAAGTTGAAGAAAATCTGATGTAAGTATAACACCAACCGTTAATCCATCCCATGTTTCAGGAATCTGTTGATCGAAAATAAAGTTGCCAAGTGAATAGATAACCGGTACGCCGTCGATGATTTCCGCACCTTGCACTACATGTGGATGCCCACCAATAATCAAATCCGCTCCTGCCGCAATCATGACGCGTGCTAATTCCTGCTGATTCAATTGTGGCGAACGAATATATTCATTGCCCCAATGCGGATGAACAATCACAAATGCTCCTCGCGATTTTGCGTCTTGAATCATTGCTTCAAGCGTTGGAATATTTGGTTGAAATTGATGATAGCCAATCACCGCAATTAATTGACCATTGATTTCTTCTTCGTAAATTGGTTCCGGAGTGCGGTAACCACCAAACCATTTCACCCCAAATTCATTGAGCCAAGATTGCGTTTCGCGCTCGCCTGCACTCCCGACGTCGGAACTGTGATTATTCGCCAAACTCACGACGTCAACATATTTAGCCAATTCTCGAACCGAATCAAGCGAAAACACAAAACGAAATGGTGGATTATAAGTGTAGGTGCTTTCTTGTTCATTTACCGTTCCTTCTAAATTCGCCATCACCTTATGC
The DNA here is from genome assembly GCA_964482565.1 of uncultured Gammaproteobacteria bacterium. Classification (GTDB taxonomy): domain Bacteria; phylum Patescibacteriota; class Patescibacteriia; order UBA9934; family UBA9934; genus CAYFMS01. The sequence continues at coordinate 1,113 of CAYZYJ010000008.1, read as the reverse complement.
GCACCTCGTGTGAATCGCGACAATTCACGCCAAGGAAAATCTATACCATGCCGATTTGTTAAAACGCGCACGCCACGGTCGAGCATAATGTCGCCAAGCAGATGAATCGCGGCGAACGATTCGCCAGTCGGCACACCATTTTCGAAATAACCAATTATATGGCTCGTATTTTCTTTAAAATCATCAACAACACCCAAATCCAACGATGAATCATGATGCGTAAGCGTCCATTGTTGCGTACCGCGCAAACGATTTACTTCAAGCACAATATTCAGCACCGCATTTGCGTCAATCTCTAAATCGATTGCACAATTTTCTTGTTCGCATCCGCCCGTCGCTATATACCGTTTCGTTACTTCGTCATGAAATCGTGCAACTTCATGCGGTAAATTATGCGACATATCAATACTCCCAATTACCAAACTTTCAGGAAACTCTGCATAAATCGCTTGCGCTAACGCCTTGCCATCTTGTGGCGCTAATGATTCGTCAATCACAAGTGGCACAATACGCGCCGACGGAAAATAGTGAACTAAAAATGGCGTCAATCCAGAAATTCCGTGTTCATTTTGAAATGTTTCGTATTCATGTGCGACGCCAATACCGCTTGTAAGCAACGTATCAATGGCGTCACTTTCTGGTTCGAGCAAACCAAAAGGCGTTTCAAATGCCACATTCCCTACCTGGATTGCGGATCGGCCTTTTGAAAAATGATTTGGCGAAAGCACAAAAACCGTTTGCACTTTTTCTGAACTCAAACGCGCCAATACGTCGGCAATGGCATCTGCCGCAATTAAATGATGTGCAACAATTGCTGAACGCGGATTAATTTTTTCGCTTACCACGGTTCGTGCAATCGCATTCTGGTAAACGCTTTCGTGAATGATTCCATGCGAATACGTCGCAACCGGCCTAGAAGGAGCGCGCAGCACTTCGGCGTCTTGCAAAAAGCCAATAACCGCATTGCGCGAGCCCGAAGAAAATCCAAGCAAAAACCCTATGCTCGTGGCGAATAACGTTAGAACAAGAAGAAAAGTAAAAAGGGGTTTCATTTTTTACTCGCTCTTTTCTGCTTCAATGTCCACAAATGTAACCGAAGAAACCATATCTTTC
>CAYZYJ010000007.1:0-21904 GCA_964482565.1 uncultured Gammaproteobacteria bacterium | reverse complement strand
GGCATACAATTCAATTAGGGCCCTTGAATTTACAAGTGTGGGGAATTTTTGTTGCACTTGGATTTTTATTTGGCGCTTATATGGCAGGCCGGCGAGCAAAATCGCTTGGTTTGAAGTCAGCAATTATTTACGATTTGGTTGCTTGGATGATGCTTGGTGGTATTGTAGGCGGTCGTATTGGTTACTTGTTTTTTTATAATGCCACGGATTTTTTACAGAATCCGCTTTCTGCTTTTGCTGTTTGGGATGGCGGCCTTTCATTTATGGGCGGGCTCGTGGCTTGTGTATTGATTGGGATTTGGTACTTAAAAAAGCGCCAAGTGGACGTTTGGCAATATGCTGACGTGGCGATTTTTGGCTTGCCGTTTGGTGATTGGATTGGACGTATTGGTTGTTTTCTGATTCACGATCACCCCGGTACCGCAACGGACTTCTTTTTGGGTGTGGATTACCCAGATGGCATTACCCGCCACGATCACGGACTTTACCTTTCGCTTAATGGTTTGATTATGGGTGCGGCTTTTCTAATCCTAGCGAAAAAACAACGACCAGTTGGATTTTATTTAGGACTCTTTGCGGTGTGGTATGGGGCTGTGCGTTTCTTCCTGGACTTTTTCCGCATTGCCGATGTAAAATATTTCGGCATGACACCGGCGCAATACCTTTCCCTTGTGTTTGTGGCCTGCGGGGCATGGCTCCTATTAATTCTCAAACGTTATCCTAAACGATACGGATCTTATGAGTGAAACACAGAATAAACCAGGATTTTTTGACGGGAATCCAAAAATGATTTTCGTTTTCGGTCTTGTTACCGGAATAGCCCTCACGTCGCTTTTTGGGAATGGCATCACCCTTCCATCACTTGGGAAGAGCGATAATGCTGTTGTTCGTCAATTCGATACAGGTACAACCGTACCAACCGATACCGCGCCAGCAGGTGAGCTTGCAGCGGTAACTGATAGCGATCATGTTCTTGGAAATATCAATAAAGCAAAAGTCGTTCTTGTTGAATATTCCGATTTCGAATGTCCTTTCTGCGCGCGTCATCATCCAACCATGAAACAAGCTGTTGCTGATTTCGGTGATGATGTTGCATGGGTTTACCGACATTTTCCACTCTCATTCCACCCACAAGCCGTGCCTTCAGCGCTTGCGTCGGAATGTGCTGGTGAACAAGACAAGTTCTGGGAATATGGCGATAAGTTGATTGATAATCAGGCAGCATTGAATGACACTGTTTATGCTCAAATTGCAAAAGATTTGAAGCTTAATACAAAGAAATTCGATGATTGCTACTCAAGCAAAAAGTACTTAGAAAAGGTAAATGCCGATATGGCAACTGGCCGAACAGCTGGCGTAAGCGGAACACCTGCAACATTTGTAAACGGAATGTTGGTTTCAGGAGCTGTCCCTTATGAAACCTTGCGCGACGCAATTAGTTCTTACTTAGAATAAGACTCGGAACGTAGCAAAAAAAAAGCGGGTGATTGAATCACTCGCTTTTTGATTTGACCGTTTAGAATATGCCACCGAATGGTTTGCGCGGACTTGGGGTCAGGTCCTGTTTCTTGTCTTTTTCTTGGCTCGTTGAGTTTTTGTTTTGTTGTGTGTCTTGTATATTCACCCCGGTTTCCGCCGTAATCCATTTGCAAATACGGGTCATTTCTCGTTCAACAAGCGGCCCTTCGTATTCGCCAGAATGCCTCGATGTGCCGGCATAACTCGCTTTTTTCTGATCGATATGCAAATTAAAACTCCAGTCATCGCCATGCTCTTCGACGTATAAATGCATGCGTGGGTATTGCTCGGGGCCAAGACGTAAAATAAAACTTGATTCACCGGTATGTGGATCGGTAAAAGGGTAGTAGCCGGCTTTGCGCAGTAATTCAAGCGGGTTTAGTAAGAGTTGTTTAGCGACGCGTTGTTTCATATTGTTTGACGGTGGATTGATCGTTTGAAACCGTTATCGCTTTTTGTTTGAGTCTTTGTTCAATAAACGCCATGCATCGTTTTGCGACGTCGGTTTTTGAGAGCTCGGCATTTACCACGAAATCGGCAAAATCCGCACTTGGCAAAATATACTTACGGCTGGCTGGTAACATAATGTGATGCAAATAGCCGTCTTCAACCCATGGCTGGCGTTCTTTTCGTCGTTTAATTTGTGAGTCCTCCGAAAGTTTGAAAAAGATAGACGTATTTAATAGCGCACGCAATTGAGGATTGTGCAAAGTCATAAATCCATCCACCAACACAATTTTAGAAGGAAACACGCATTTTTCACCAATCGTACAATCGTTCAGTCGTGAATAATTCGGTACAATTGCGGGGATATTGTTTTTTAACGATTCGGCCGCTTTTATAAGTTGTTGCCATTTTATTGCGTCAGGTCTATCCCAATCGAGCCATTCACCTTTGCGCGGAATATCGTTGATGTCAACAAAAAAATCATCCAGTTTTAGACGCGTAACGCCAGGGAAAGATTGTTGCATTAATCGGCAAAATTCAGATTTTCCGGCACCACTTGGCCCCGCAATACCAATAAGAAACGTCTTCATATTTTACAGTATATCAAGTGGCGGAGAAGGAGAGTAGTAGGGCGATGCTAACAGCGGCGATGGCGAAAAGAAGAACTTTCAATAATTGCACACGTTGTTTATCTGCTGCTTCGTCGATTTCATGAATGGATTGATTGCGGTGAACGATTTCGTCATTGCGAACGGATTCAAAAAAGTCATACTGATTCGCAGGCTTGCGTCCGTACCACGCTAAGAACTCGCTTTTTACCGGTTTCTTTTTTAATTCGTCGCCTCGCGTTTCTAGAAATTTGCTGTATTGCGAAAAGGCATATGCTTCGAATAAATAATTTAATTCATACGACCAGCGAGGGCGCAAAAGGTATAAACAATATGAAGACCAATAATAGAAAAAGGCAAAAAGCATTGGTGCAACGGTGTGGCGAAGCAATCCTGCTTTTTCTTCTACTTTCGCGAGTTGCGAAATAACAACCACATGCATGGTTTCGTTGTCTGACGCAATTCTTGCGTAACGGGCGGTGGTTGAAAGGCGCAAGGCTTTATGTTCGTTCGAGAAAAAGAGGGTAAGGAGGGTGAATGCTGCCGACGACCAAGAATGGTATGGAACGCGTGCAATGATTTCTACGGCGCGGAATTTTAGGTACGATGGTTGATGGCCATACATTAAACTCCCGCTTAATACCAGTATATGAGCGAGAATTCTAGGAATGAGTTGAGGTTGATAATCGTCGTACGTGGCTTTATACGCTGCCAACTGTTCTTTATCGTTCAATTTTTTAATGAGTGCTTCAAATTCGTGGTCTCCTGCAATGATTTGCATAAGTAATCTTCTCTAGATAAGATGAACTACCCCTAAAATACTACCGCATATTTCTATGCTTAGGTATGTTTATCGCATTGTTAATTTTTTTGAATATTTCCTGGTTTTCAGCACCCGTTACCTCAAGCACCGCCCATGCGCCTTTGTTCATTCGTGCAAGTGCATGATCTACGAATAAATATTTACCAGGAACATCGACGGTGAATTCTACAATACTTGCTCCACCAGGAAGGACGGCGGTTGCCTGAGTATTATGTTCGAGCGCTCCTCCGATGCTTGCATTTGGATGTACCGTATCGAAAATCTCACCAATCACATGGAAGGACGAAATAAGGTTTACGCCACCATTACCGACATACACACGAATCTTATCACCAACCCTTGCATGCATTCGTGGCGTCGTTTCAATACGACCATTAAAAGTTACATAATTCGGTTGCCCATCCAAAAGTGCATCAGAATCAAAAGGCACTAATCCTTTTTTACCAAGTTGCCCCATTGTATAGAGTTCTCCTTGCATGATATAGAATTCTTTATCAACTTCTGCCAACCCTTCTTTCGGTTCAACTAAAATCATTCCATATTGTCCGTGTGAATTATGCGTAGAAACATTAGGCATTGCACAGTGATAAATATATAATCCTGGTGCAAGAGCCTTCCATCTAAATGTTTTTGTTTCTCCGGGTGCTACATGAGTAGCTTCAGCTCCACCCCCAGGGCCTGTAACGGCATGTAAATCTATATTGTGATCATGGAGGCTTGACGGATCATTTGTTAGCGTTAATTCTACCGTATCGCCCTCGCGTATACGGAGCATCGGACCAGGGACTTGATTGTTATATGTCCAGTAGTTGAAATAAATTCCAGGAGATACTTCCGAGATTACTTCCTGCGCAGTTAAGCTAATACGCACGATACCGTCTGCGTCAGGTGCTTGTGCTTTTTTTGGCACACCATTTGGGTCTGCACCAATGTCAACAATTTTTTCAAAACGGTTCACAGATCTAAAGAATTCAATTATTTTAGCAAACGGAATAGATGCTGGGAGTCCGCCTGGAGCATGTGAATGCATGAATGCTGGCATAGCAAATGCAGGAGGGTATGTTCTGTTTGCTACCAGTCCTATAAAAAAAGCAATCACGATTAGGACAACTGGTATGTAAAGCCATTTTTGCTTGAAAATTGAATGGAAATGGCCTTGCTTCCATATATATCGCACAAGTATAACAAAAGCTATAAAACCGACTACTCCAGATATTATTTCAAAAATAAGATATGTAAACATAGTTTCATTCAAAGCCATTTTAATAAATCTTCTCTAAATACGATGAACTACCCCTAAGATACTCCCACAAATAAAAAGGTGCAATTTTGCACGCAAGCAGAGTGGTCTGCTTGATCGTGATGTGTAACGAAAAATACATTTACAGGATTCGGCCTCGCCTCTCGCCCTGCAGGGCTTCGGGCTGGCCACCGCCTCGCCATGCAATCTGGTGATTGCATATGGCTCCGGCGTTCGAATCCCTCACGCAAGCAGAGTGGTCTGCTTGCTCTCTCCGCCATATTAAAAACCGTAGCAGAACTACGGTTTTTAATATGGCGGAGAGGAGAGGATTCGAACCTCCGAGGGGTTTAACCCCCTGCCGCCTTTCCAAGGCGGTGCACTAGACCACTATGCGACCTCTCCATGATGCTCGCTATAAAATTGGCGAACTACGGCGTCAGAAATCTCCGTCTCTCGTCACCGTACGGAAAAGTACGGCTCGTTGGTGCTCAACTTCTTCCTAGCATCCCATCCAAACTAGTTCGCTCGCTTTTCACTCAACCCTTCATCCTAGCAGCAGAACAAAAATCTTGAGCTCATTACGCGCCGCTTACTACAAACTACTTACTTCTTCCCAATCCTACCCCCAAAATCCTACCCTTGTTTTTCTGATTTTGCAAATAGGGAATAGGCTCATCTTTTAACCTCACAAATCAATAAATGTTCAGGCAGAAGTTTTTTAGAAATCAAGTAAATTGCATACAAAAGAAGTAAAATCGCGAATAAATTAAATTCTATACCTTTTAATGGCAAAACATTTGTTACCACGGTGCTTGCCGATATTCCAATGAATGAGGTTAGCAAAACTGACCCACAAGAGGCGCAACCAATTCCTAAAATAGCACTTAACATGCCAAAAAAGCCCAAGCTTGATTCACGAAAAATGGCCCGGCGTTTTTGTAAGTAATAGGCGATAAGGGTGGTATTAAGCCCTGCTAAAACTGAAACAACAATAATTAACGCAATGGATGTGGAAGAAAGATTTAAGGGAATTGCTTGAATCATTGTGGAAAGGACGAAATAGACTTTTTCGAATAAGTTATCGGCAGGAATACCAACCGCAAAAAACACGATGGAACGCACCGAAAGGGTGAATGAAAAGAAGAGAAGGGTAAGAGAAACGAGGAAAAAGAACAATGAATAACGCCATTCGCGCAGAACCGTGATAGGTGATTGTAAAAAGCGTAATTGTTGAGGAAAATGTTTCATAATCTGTTGATGATATTTGTATACACCATACAAGAGATAATGTTATACTCTTCACAACAGTATGGGAAATATCCAGCCAAAATTAAGCTTTTACGTATTTCTTGTTTCAGGAATTGGCATAATTTTAGCACCCCATTTTTTTGATCGATTCGGCGAAGGACCTTGGATTGCGGCCCGTGTGTTTTTTCTGTTTGGCGTCGTGCTTTATTTGCTGAAAAAATAATATGGTATTGATTGAACTTTTAGTCCTTCTCGAACTTATTGGAATTTCGGTTACAGGCGCTGCATGCCTTTTTGGCTTTTATTTGAGTTACAAAGCACGCAAAAATGATACGGAGCAATTACTCCTTTCTGAATTACTCATCGTTCCGGCGTTAATTGGTGTGCTCGCAATTGCGACTTCTTGGATTTTACTTGCAGCAATTGTGCCTCAAGCTTCGGTTGCCATTTCTCATATCGACCCGAGTGCTGCTCATGCCATGATTCGGGCATTGATGCCGTTCAAGTTTTTTGCCCTCGTTTTCATGACGATTTCCGTGATGGTGAATTTTATTTCATGGCGCAAAAGTCAAAAATTAAGTGCACACAAATTAGAAGCGCTTTTTGTCACCCTTGGCATTCCAACCCTTTTATACCTTACATTACCGTTATTATCTGCATACGGAAATAGCTATATTGAACAAGTGATTTGCGGATTTGGGTTTATGCTTTCTTTTGGTGCCATGCTTTCTGCTGCGCATTTATTTGTGTATTCGTATCATTCAAAAATAGGAAGGGAGGATTTTGCCCTTGCTTACCCTATGTTTTGGAAGAGTATTTTTGCCGGGCTAGGATTGCTTGCTTTACACCAGCTTATGTATTTTGAACCTGGAAATACGTTGAATGTGATGTTTAGCCAAGAAATCATTTTTGCGATTTTGGTTTTAGGATGTGCAATTGGCGGAGGTCCAATTCTTGATCAAATCAAATTACACGGTAAATTACATATCAAAAACATTTTGCTTCATAGAATTATTACGGGTGTTCGTGTAAGTATGGTGATGACGATGTTTATTTATCTTATTTTCAAACTCCTTTCACATTTTGCCCTTACGTTTAGTGAATATATGGTGATGTATTTAGCACTCACGGTGCTGTCTGTTATGCTTGGAAACGTGCTACAAGATTTGGTCTTTAATCGATTTAAATCAGAATCGCTTTCGTAATCGCACCAAGCGCGAGTAGACCTAGAAAATTAAGAACGTAAGAAAGGGGAATAAAATAACGCAATCGTAATTTTGTGAAACCAAGTAAAGCGATACCTAACTCATCGGGCCCAGGCGAAGCAATAATGATTGCACCAAGAATCAGGCTTAATGTGCGGTAAATTGGGTGGTTTTTTCCAATTTTGTACTTATGAATTAATTGTTGTTTTTGAAAATAAGCAAGCAAACTTTCCGAAAAACGATCGCGAACAAAGCGGAAAATCACGACGTCGGCAAGTACCGCACCCATGGCGCCAAACAGTGCCATTTGCCAAATTGGTTGATGTAAAGCGATTTCTACAAGCACAACGGTTGCGGGCACGGCGGTAAAAATAAAAGGGAAAAAAAGTCCTGCTAAAAAACTGCCAAAAACCCCAAGTCCGGTGGTGGACGCCAAAAACTCCACAAATCCTTCAGATTGTGCCAAAATAACGCCGACAAAGATACTAAGGGCAATAATCCCTAAATCTTGCAAAAGAGCATGTGTATCGTTTTTCATAAAGCTATTATAGCAAACTATGTTGATTTCTCTCATTACCTTAATTGTTGGATTGATTTTGCTTGTGAAAGGAGCGGATTATTTGGTTGATGGTACGAGTTCGGTGGCGCGTCGATTTGGCATTTCTTCGCTTGTGATTGGGTTAACCGTTGTGGCATTTGGTACGTCGGCGCCGGAACTTTCGGTGAGTTTACTTGCCGCCTTTTCAGGCAATGCCGATATTGCACTTGGAAATATTAACGGATCAAATATTGCAAATATTTTATTGATTTTAGGAATTGCCGGTTTGATTGCGGTGATTCCCGTTAAATCGCGCACGGTGATTAAAGAGTTGCCGTTTATGTTGCTTGCAGGCGCAATTTTACTTGTGCTGATTGCCGACGCGTTTTTGATTGGTACAGCGAATTCACTTTCGCGCGCTGACGGCTTGGTATTACTCGGTATTTTTTCGGTGTTCATGTATTACTTGGCCCTTTCTGCAAGACAAGCGCATGCGAGTGCAGAAGAAGATGTTGATCCTTTGCCGGTGTGGAAATCGATTTTGTATTCACTTGGCGGATTTATTGGGCTTTTAGTTGGCGCGCAATTTACCGTTGATGGCGCGGTTACGATTGCGCAATCATTTGGCATTTCTGAAGCAATTATTGCGGTAACGGTGGTGGCTATTGGAACGTCTTTACCGGAATTAGTCACAAGTATTGTGGCAGCACGAAAAAAAGAAACCGATATTGCCATGGGAAATGTGGTCGGTTCAAATATCTTTAATATTTTATTTGTTCTTGGAGTTTCGGCAACGGTGAGTCCTTCGCCGATTGCGATTTCTGATTCATCGCTCCAAGATGCGGTGATTTCCTTTGGCGTAATGGCATTGCTTCTTGTAGCGATTTTATGGCCACGAAATGTGGGCGGAGGCGTGCGAAAGGGGATTGGAAAAGCAGAAGCATTGGTGTTTTTAACGCTCTACGCCATCTACATTGCGTATATTGTGTATCGAGGTTAATATCAAATCATGGAAGCGAAAGATGAAATCAAAGCTCGTCTAAAAATTTCCGAATTGATTTCGGACTACTTGGAATTAAAGCCCGCCGGCAGCGGAAGTTTTAAAGCAATTTGCCCATTTCATAGCGAACGTTCGCCTTCTTTTCATGTTTCTGAACCAAAAGAAATTTGGCATTGTTTTGGTTGCGATAAAGGTGGCGACATTTTTACCTTTGTGATGGAAATGGAAGGCGTTGATTTTAAAGAAGCGCTCCAAATGTTGGCAAAAAAAGCAGGCGTGGAATTGCCCGTTTTTCAACCAAATCGTAATCCGAAAAAAGAAGAAGAACAGCAAACACTTTTACATTTGCATGAATTAGCGCAAAAAGTGTATGCAAAAATCTTACTTGAACGCGACGAAGCAAAATTTGCACGGGAGTATTTAGAAAATCGTGGCATTACCAAAGAATTGATTGAAAAGTTTGGTTTAGGATTTGCCCCAAATAGTTGGGATACACTCGCACGGTTTTTTGAAAGTAGAAAATTGGATTTGCGGTTGGGAAGTATTGCTGGATTGATTTCGAAGCGAAAAGAAGGAACAGGATTTTTTGATCGTTTTCGTAATAGGTTGATGATTCCGCTTTCCGACAAGCAGGGAAATGTCATTGGATTTACCGCGCGGATTTTAGAAGGCGAAGATGGGCCGAAATATTTGAATTCACCAGAAACCCCGATTTACCACAAAGGCCGCATGCTTTACGGTTTGCATTTGGCAAAGTCCGCGATTCGTAAAGAGAAACGGGTAATTATTGTAGAAGGAAATCTAGACGTGATTGCTTCGCATAAAGCTGGCATTGAAGCAGTTGTAGCAAGTTCCGGAACGGCATTAACCGAAGAACAAATTCATTTACTGCGAAAATACACGAATACTTTACATCTCTGTTTTGATGGGGATGCGGCAGGAATTGAAGCGGCGAAACGGGGAATTGCGCTTGCACAATCACTTGGATGCGATATTTCGATTATTGCTATTCCTGAAAATGACGGCAAAGACCCCGACGACGTAGTGCAAAAAAATCCTGCACGTTGGGTAGAGCTCGCGAATCATCCAATTCCTGTCATGCAATATTATTTCGACTTAATGCTTGCGCGACATCACCCTGGAATGCCAGAAGGGAAAAAAGCCATTTCGCAATTCTTGATTCCAGAAATTGCGCGACTGAGTAATGCTATAGAACGTGAACATTGGTTGCAAAAGTTGAGCGATATTTTACGGGTTGATACGTCGTTTTTGCGCCAGGCTTCACCACACCATCAAAATCAAAAAAAGACACAAGAACCGGGCGTGAATACCCGCCCACAGGCAAATCCAATCATAAAAATCAGCAAAGAAGAACAAGCGGCAGCCTTTTTGGTTGGGGTGTTTTTGGCTTATCCACAGACGGCAAAATCATATTTCCCTCGTATTGCGCCAGAATTGTTGCCGACTGGTATTTGGGCTGATATTTACAAGAATCTCGTTCTTTTATATACTCAAGCTGTTACGTCCGATTCAGCGCCAAATCAACAATCTACGCGTCAAGACGAAGCCCTTATTGCCCTCATGCCGGATTATGAATCATTGATTCGCCGGTCTATGTTGCGCGGAATGGATTTGCTTTCATCTATGACGCCGGAAATCGCGCGTGAAGAAATCGAACGACATATTCAACTTCTCGCAAACGCTTCCAAAGAAGTGCAAAAACGAGAATTACAAGCAGCAATTCGAGAAGCAGAACGTTCGGGAGAAAACGAGCTACTGCAAGATTTAATTGCCCGCTACACCAAACTCATTTAGTTTGTTTAAATCTACTGTGTGTTGCCTTTTGTTGGCGCATGCGGTTTTAACGTGTATTACGCCCTATGGCGAAGGCGAAATCTTCTTCAAAAAAAGTTCCTGTGAAAAAAACCGCAAAAAAAGTGGTAAAAAAGATTGTGAAAAAACCAGCGAAAGCGGTAAAGAACGTGGTGAAAAAAGCGATTGTTAAAAAACCAGTCGTAAAAGAAAAGACGGGCCCAGTGCTCCTTGAGCGTTATAAAAAATCGCTCCCTCCAACGCAAGAAGTTTTGGATCGTTTGATTGACCGAGGTATGCAACGCAACTTCATTACCGAAAATGAAGTAATGTTTGCTTTTGGTGATTTAGAAGATCATATTGAATTATTGGAAGAATTTTTAGAACGATTAGAAGATAAAGGAATTCATTTCATTGAATTGAAAGAAGGTTTTCTCGGACAATCTTCTCAAATGGATACCGTTTACGATAAAATTCGCGTAAAAGTAGAACATAAAGTTGATTTCAGCGATGTTTCGCAAGATTCGATTCAAATGTATTTGCGCGAAATTGGAAAAATTCCGCTTTTGAATGCGGAGGAAGAAATTGCGCTTGCAAAACGAAAAGAACGTGGCGACCGCGAAGCAGAACGACGTCTTATCGAAGCAAACTTGCGTTTAGTTGTTTCGATTGCAAAAAAATTCGTTGGTAAACAGCTTTCATTGCTTGATTTGATTCAAGAAGGAAATGTTGGTTTATTCCGCGCCGTGAAAAAATTTGAATACCGCAAAGGATTTAAGTTTTCGACTTATGCAACGTGGTGGATTCGCCAAGCAATTACGCGTGCACTCGCCGACCAATCACGAACCATTCGTATTCCTGTTCACATGGTCGAAACCATTAACCGTTTTAAACAAGTTGAACGCCGATTGATTCAAGATTTAGGTCGTGAACCTCTCCCAGAAGAAATGGCTGCCGAGCTCGATTTGCCAATCGACAAAGTGCGTCACATTAAAAAAATCTCTCAAGAAACCGTATCGCTCGAAGCGTCCGTTGGCGACGACGATGAAGATTCGAAATTGGAAGATTTCATTGAAGACACAAAAACAATTTCACCGTCAAAAGCCGCTGCACGAGAATTATTGCGTGATTATGTGCAAGAAGCTATGCGTGATTTAACACCGCGCGAGCAAAAGATTTTGGAAATGCGGTTTGGATTGGTGGATGGTGTAAGTCATACGCTCGAAGAAGTGGGAAGGGAATTTGATGTAACTCGAGAACGTATTCGCCAAATTGAAGCGAAGGCACTTGAAAAGATTCAATCAAAAGAAATCATTCAGAAATTACGGGATTATTAATCCATAAACTAATCCACGAGCAAAAAAAGAGGCCGTCCTGACTAGTGTCGGGACGGCCTTTGACGAGATTACAATTCGGCGAAGAACGTGGTCTCCGGAATTCCGAGCGCATCGAGTGCTCGGCGAAGTGTTTGCAAGTTGTGGTGTGGGTTTTCGTTTTGATGGCGGTTAAGGAACGGCGTGGTCCGCTCTCCCAACCGTAACTTAACGTGCCGCCCGCTCTTATCGATACTGACTCCGAATCGGAACAGTGCCGAAAGAATATTGCGGTAGTTCAGCCGGTTTTTACCGACTACAATCGGTGCCGCGGCTTTATTGTTCGGCACAGTTTCTTCGCGCGGAATTTCTGCTGTGATTACTGGTTCATCCTCATTCTCCCGCTCCAGCTCGGTGGTGACGGGGGATTGTAGCGCGGTGTCGATTGCGTTTGGCGTTTCGTCTGCCTCTAACCTGGTGTCAGAGATGTATTCGCGCTCTTTGATGGTGCCACGGATCAGAAGCTCGAACAAAGAAATGGTCACCATGTCCTTTAGGTACAGGTAGGCACGCGTGGCATTTAAGGTATTGAAGGCGGTGGTAACGGGGAGAAAACTGCAACCGGAAAAGGTAATATCCCCGTTTCCTCGCGTGACCTCGGAGGTGGTTACGATCCGCTTGGAGGTGCTGTTAAACACCACCAGGCGGCACAAGCTGAGTGGGTTAGCGCTCCGTATGAAGTAGAAGTGTAGGTGCGGAACCCCGAGCTGTGTTGAGAAATCATAGGGCGCAGGCACAGCACTTTTATACTGTAGATCGAGATCGATCGTTTTCAGGATGTCACGTGCGGCGAGCGTTCCTGAAACACTCTTGAACAGCTTTTGCGGTTGACGGCTGGCCGACTCAGCAATCTCATACCAAGTGAAGCCCCGGTTTGATGTCGCAATAGCTCTTGCTGGGAGTGTCTGATCATGCTGTCGCTTAAGCCGAACGGCCTTGGTTTTTAGTATGCCGAGTTGAAGGATTTGTTGAGAGAGGTTCGTGTGATTCGCGTTTGCGATCATTTCGTTCAGGATTTGACTACTAATCTGAAAGCCGTTTTCCGTGAGTCTCTGCCGGATGTGTGCGAGCGCCCCGTTAAAACGTGTATTGTGGTGACGACGGTCTGATGACGACCTGCACAGCTTAGTTTGACTAGCGTCGTAATCGTTGATTTCGTTAGCGCCTTTCTGGATATGCTCGATTAACTCATCCGTGAAAAAGCCTTCCAAATCCATTAACTCGTAGAGTGCGATTGAGTCGCCTGGCCCTGCCTCGGCACTCAAAAGTGCGTCGTATGGGGCCGCTACCACGGCGATTGTTCTCGCGTGCGAGAGAATGGAATCAGGATACTTACCACCAAAGGTGATGAGTTCGACAGCCGACTTGGAATTCATGGGAACCTCTTGTTCGATATTGTGAAGGAAATCTCCCGAAGGAGACGGAGCAAATTAGCATGAAAGAAGTTTTTGGTCAATCTGTAACGGTACCAAAGAAAATATTAAACCTCCAAAAAGCGTATGAGAGAATCATGCGCTTTTTCGCCGAGCATTCTGCCACGATGAAACGATAATTCGACTTTATCGGGGTCGCGCTCAAAAGCAGAAATGCTTATTCCTTTTGGAGGGTGAAATAAATGAATCCGAACATCGGCGGGTGGGTTTTGAATAAATTCCCATGTTTTTTCGTAATGTCCACGCAAATTATCTATCGCATGCTGTATGCCAGCACTTCCAAATCGGCGAACAATTGCAACGTTCATATCATACGGATCGCGTAAATGTTCTTCACGGTTAGCAAGTACAATAAAATTTCGGTATCCGTCTTTATGCGCCTGCAAAATGGGAAGCGGGTCATAAACGCCGCCGTCCACATAAGTAATGCCATTCACGTCCACCTGACGCGCAACAACGGGAATGGCACAAGTTGCCTTAAACCAGCTGCGGAATTGTTCGGGCGATGGGCGTAAATATTCTGGTTCGCCATTATCTTCACGCACAACCACAATCACAAAATCCGCATGCGAATTAATCACTGCTTCGACATCTAAATTTCCGCAAGCGATATCGACTAAATAATCCAAATCAATTGGATGCGTTTTGCGTAAAATATTTCGTGGATCAAAAACCTCTTTCTTTGTCATCACTTCAGTCCACATACGGTAGGCTTCATGGTCTTGGCCGGCCAAAAAGTAAGCACCGTTTCCAACCGCAGAAGAAACGCCGTAATACGCGTCAATATACGAAGGTTTTATGCGAGATCCAATCACAAAACCAGCGGTTAGGGCATTGCGCATTCCACCCGCTTCTCCAATCATGGCGATTTTTCGATTCGGATCTCTACTCATACAAGCTGTTTAGTAACTCGGTTTTGATGCGTTCAAAATCCTCGCGGTATTCTTCGTTTAATGCGTCGCCAGAAGGGAATTTTACCTCGAGCGGGTTTACTAATTGTCCATTCACTTCCACCTGGTAATGCAAATGTGGGCCTGTTGAAAAGCCGGTACTACCAACATAACCAATCACTTCGCCTTGTTTTACCGCTTGGCCGCTTTTTACGGCGAACTTAGATAAATGGGCATATTGGGTTTTAAAGGTACCGTTGTGACGTATATCGATGTAATTTCCAAATCCGCCTTTCCAACCCGCAAAAACAATAGTTCCGTCGCCAACCGCCATAATCGGCGTGCCGGTTGGGGCGCCATAATCGATGGCGAGGTGCGGTGTATTGCGTTGAAGAGTTGGATGAAAACGTGAATTTGTGTAACCAGAAGTAATGCGACTGAATGAAAGTGGCGCTTTTAAAAATGGCCGTACAAGTGACTCGCCGTTTTCGTTGAAATAGGATTTTTTGCCTGTTAGGTCGGTGTAGTGAATGGCTTTTGTGCTATTGCCGTTATTAATGAATTCAACAGCTAAAACATCGCGCACGCCATGTTCGACGCCATTTCGTGAACGTTTTTCGTAAAGGACGCGGAATGAATCGCCATTTTGTACTTGGGTTGCAAAGTCGATTTCCCAGGCGAATACATCGGCAATTTTTAATATGAGCGTTTCAGGCAATCCTGCATTGATTCCTGAAAGATACATGGAATCGCTAATCGTTACGTTTGCTGTCGCGGTTTGAATGTCGTAGGCAATTAACTCTTTGGTGGTCAAAAAACTATTTTCCAAATCAACTTTAATAACTTCGTCAGAATTTGGTTCGTATTCAATACGTTTTCGAATGCCATCTTCTGAAATCACGCTAAACGATTTGCCGAGTTTGATTTTGGTGAAATCGAAAATGTCTTTTGAAGCTTCGACGATTTGTAATGATTCGGCATAGCTAAACCCAAGTTGTTCCATGGCTTTGGTGAATGTATCGCCGTCAGAAATCGTATAGGTTTGCACCGTAATAACAGGGCCTTGTGGAAGTATTTCCGCGGCATTTTCTGCTGTTGCGACATCATTCTTTTTGAAATGCGGGTACAATAAAATGGACGTAATGGACAGACCGGTTATTGCTCCTAGAACGATGAGTTTTTTCATTTTCTTAGTTTAACATCCAGATTGCGGCGTTTAACACACTCGCAAAACTCACCCAGAGCAAGTAGGGAATGAGTAAAAATGCCGCAAGTTTTGAAATCCGCCAAAAAACAGCGATGGTTGCAAAAATTGCAATCCAAAGCGCAATGATTTCAAAGAAGGCGAATTGTGGATTTTCTGCACCAAAAAAGATAATTGACCACAAGGTATTTAAAGCAAGCTGCAAACCAAAAACCAAAAGGGCAATTTGTACCTCACGTTTATGAACACCTTCTTTATAAACAAGATAAAGAGCGATTCCCATCATCAAATACAACAAAGTCCAAACCGGGCCAAAAATCCATGAAGGTGGATTGAATACGGGTTTAGCGATGGTTGTATACCAGGTAGTAACGCTATTTGCGGTAAAAATAGCTCCAATAAATCCAGCAGATTGGGTGATGAAAATGGCAAAAATGAGTTTAAGAAATTCCGGGATTTTTGAAGACTGCATATAGTACAATCATACCAAAAAACGTGTTCAATTGAAATTGATAACGAATCGGTACATGCCCATACTGCAAAGTCCTTCAACCGTCGTTCCGGGTTTCTGTGGAGGAATTTCTATTTCCGTAATGCCGGTTGGTGAAAGATTGGTACGAATACCAAGGCTCGGAATCGTGAGCGCAGAAGAGCAATCGTAGGTGCCTTCGGTAACCATTTGCAAGATTGCTGGTGTTTCTGCTTTGGCTGACGTCACTTTTGGCGAATATCCACCCTTGGCGTGAACGGCGATGGTTTGATTTTCACTGTTTTGCACAACGTTGTTGGCCGTCATTTCAGGTGTTGAATTTGATGAACCAAAAAGGAAAAATCCACCAAGGAGAAGGGCAAGTACAATGAGAATGTTTTGAATCACTGATTTTGACATATTAAAATAAGTTCATAGAAGGAGTTATGCCTTTTAGGGCAAGTGCACCAAGTAAATTAAGTAAGGCAAAGAAAATCACTACGAGTCCAGCCGTTTTGAAGAATAAGCTTTTTTGTGTTGCAGATTTTGCCCCAAATGAACCGAAACTAAGAAGTGCAAGTACAGGCAAAGTTCCAAGCGCGAAGACGAACATAGTTAATGCGCCTGTGAAAAAGTCGCCAGTCGTGAGCGTGAATAGTTGCATGGATTGCGTGAATCCACAAGGCAAGAAAAAGGTAAATGCACCAAGAAGCGCAGGTGCAAGCGTGTGATTAAGCGTTTTGAGGCGATTCATCTGTTTTGAAATGATTTTTGGCATGGTGATTTGCCATGATTTTACCGTAGGGAAGAGGTCGAGCAAATTAATTCCGAGAACCAAAAGTACAAGAGCAACGAAAAGATTCAGAACAAAGGTTGCGTTCAAACTGAGTTCGAAAATCGAGCCAATGGCGCCAAGCAATCCACCGAGAAGAAAAAAGGCGATGATTCTGCCGAGGTGAAAAGAGAGTTGTGGGAAAAAGGTATTGCCGCCTTTTGCATAGTTTGCAGAGACGGAAAGAACTAATCCACCAACAACAGCCATACAACTCGAAACCGAGGCAATAATTCCAATCAAAAATGCTGAGGCATAATTCATTTCGCCAATACTTACCGCATTTAATACGCCACTCTTTTGCAAGGCAAGAAAGGCGAGAATGATTACGGCCGCAAGGGGAATGGCACGATTAAAATCCCGCCACGATGATTGTGTGAGTGGAGGCGAAAGAGAGATGGTATAGCCATGTGGCTTCAAGAGATCTGAAAAGGCTTCTGCAATTTCCGCGTCCGATTGTGTGCCAAAATCGCCCGTAACGGAAACGGTATTCGATGCAAGCGTTGCGCGAACTGATTCAATTCCTTGTATTTCACCAAGCGTTGATTCCGTTAGTAATGTACAAGATTGGCAATGCATGCCATGAACGTAAAAGGTATAGGTTTTCATATTAGAGCTTTTTCTGTTTTAACCTGAGGGAATTTCCTACCACGGAAACACTCGAAAACGCCATGGCAAAACCAGCGAAGATTGGATTTAATAACCACCCGAATATTGGGAAGAACAATCCTGCAGCAAGGGGAATGCCGACGACATTATAAATGAATGCCCAAAAGAGATTTTGGCGAATTCCGCGAATGGTGAGAGTTGAGAGGCTAATCGCTTTTACCAATTTTGAGAGGTCGCCATTGAGAAGGGTAATTCCTGCGGTGTCGATAGCGATGTCGGAGCCGTTGCCCATAGCGATACCAATATCGGCCTTTGCGAGAGCGGGGGCATCATTTATACCGTCGCCAGCCATAGCGACGATATGATTCTTGGTTTGTAATTCCTCAATGATTCGTAGTTTATCTTGCGGTAAAACCTCGGCATGAATACTCGTGATACCCACTTCTCTCGCAATCGATTCTGCGGTTTTTTGATTATCTCCCGTCAGCATCACAACGCTAATCCCTAATTTCTGTAAGTCACGAATTGCCTGTACAGATTCGGGTTTAATGGTATCGGCAACTGTTACAAAACCAAGAATTGTCTTTTCATCGGCGAGGAAAATTGGCGTATGACCTTTGCTCGTCTCTTTGTTAAGAAGATCGAGATCGATGGTGAATTTTCGTTCGGACATGAGCGTGGTATTTCCAGCCGTGAATTTTTCCCCATTTATTTCAGCGGTGACACCTTTTCCCTCAATGTTGTTAAATGCAGTTAATGCGAGCAAAGAGATTTTTTTCTGTTCCGCATAGGTAAGAATCGCATGAGCAATGGGATGTTCTGATTTTGATTCTAGTGTTGCAAGAATCGCTATGAGTTCATCGTTCGAACGATTGGAGAAATTTTGTAATTCAATAAATTCTGGTTTTCCTTTTGTGATTGTTCCCGTTTTATCAACAATAACCGTATCCACATGATGAAGTTTCTCTAGCGTTTCGGCATCCTTGATCAAAATACCATTCTTCGCACCTTTGCCAATTCCAACAATAATCGCCGTAGGAGTAGCAAGACCAAGAGCGCAAGGACAGGCGATTATTAGAACACTCACAAAAGAGGTTATTCCGTACGAGAGTGCCATAGAAAATCCAAGATTTGGCACACCAATCACCATCCATAGAAAGAGTGACAAAAAGGCGATAACGAGCACGATTGGTACAAAAACACCAGAAATTTTATCGGCAACGGCCTGAATTGGTGCTCGGCTCCCTTGCGCAGAATCAACCATTTTAATAATTTGGGCTAAAAGCGTTTCAGATCCAACCTTCGTTGCTTTAAAGGTGAAGGTGCCAGAAGTATTGATTGTTCCCGCAGTGACGGAATCGTTCATACGTTTTTCAACCGGAATTGGTTCGCCCGTAATCATTGATTCATCAACAAAAGAAAATCCGTCTATAACGATTCCATCAACTGGAATGCGGGTTCCAGGTTTAATAATAATCACATCATCGTGCTCAACCTTTTCAATCGGAACGGAAATTTCAACGCCGTCTTTTAGTACGAGAGCGGTTTTTGCTTGCAGGTTTATGAGCTTTTCAATTGCGTCCCCAGTTTTCAATTTTGCGCGCGACTCAAGGTATTTTCCGAGAGTAATGAACGCAATAACAACAATGGTTACGTCGTAATAGGAGTTTGCGGTATCCACAAAAGGTTCAAGCGATTCCTCGAATGCGGAAATGGCAAGACTATAAAGAAAAGCGGAAGTTGTTCCTAGCCCAATAAGCGTATCCATATTCGCTTTTCCATGGCGGAAAAATCGTAATAATCCGAGAAGATACGGCTTTCCAACCACGAAAAGCATGTACGTGGCAATAATCGGCAAGAGATGATGAATTGCAGAATCAATAACCGGTGAAAGCTCCTTCATGAAATTAAATCGCACAAGTAAATCAATTATCATCATGGCGATACTCAGTAAAACGAACGGCGATGTGAAGAGTAATTGCTTATAAAGTACCGATTGCTCTTTAAGTTTCTCTTCCTTCGTTAGATTCAAACCTAAATGTGCCTTATGCTCATCTTCACTCATATTCATCTCGATTGCCGATGGCGAATCGTGAAGGGTATAGCCTAATGGTTCAATGCTTTGAGATAGTGCCGGAATGCTTGTCTGTGACGGATCATAAGTGATTTTAGCATTCTCGGTCGCAAAATTTACTTCGATTTTTTCTACGCCAGCGGTTTTTTTGAGCGTCTTTTCGATGGTTATTGCACAAGATGCACAGTGGATTCCTTTTACGCGACAAGTGGTGGTTTGCATAGAGCGGATTTATTTTCGTTTTAATTTATACACTTTGAGAATCTCGGCTTTTGCCTTTTCTTCGTTCCCGGAGCGGATTTGATTCAGGATACATCCGCCAAGGTGATGCTCGAGGAGTAAATCTTCCACATTCGATAAACCTTGCTTAACTGCTGACGTTTGCGTAATAACGTCGATGCAATAAGTGTCTGACTCAATCATCTTTTGTAAACCCCTTAGTTGACCTTCAATTAGTTTGAGTCGTCGAAGAATCGGTTTTTTCTGTTCGATATTCATATAAAAGCATTATACCCTGGGGAGGGTATTTTGTCACATATTCAAATGAAGTATTTTTCTTGGTTCGATTGTAAAAGAGCATAAGTGGTATACTGTATTTATATGGAAAAACACGAAAATGAACTCCCAGCTGAAATCCGTAATTTATCGCAAGAAGTAGCGAGTATTGCGGTAACACTTCGACGTCAATCAAAAATAGGAAACCGTTTTTTGCACGGTTTGGTTTTCGGACTCGGCACGGCACTTGGTGCATCGTTTGTGGCAGGAATCGCTGTGGTGATTCTTTCTCAGCTCCTTTCACTCACTGGAGTTGAAATTCCTGCATGACTTAATTAATGTTTGATCACGTAACGCATTGCAGGAATGGTGGTAGCAATACCAATTATTAATAAAGCAAGTAAAACATAATCATCACTCAAAATTTCGATTCTATCCATTAGCGTCCAGAGACTGCGGAAAATAAGGACAGAAGAAATGATGAGCGATAATTCAGCAAGCAACAGTTTTGGTGTGTGGTCTTTTTTGAAGAACATAGTTTTTTTGTTTAATTTTAACATAAATAAACGAAAACCCCCACTCCGCAGAGTGAAGGTTGAGGCGGTTCATGGCAATGTTCAAGATACTTGGTACGTGGATTCTGCGATTTCCATTCTCATGCGCACTTCGTCGGTGCAGGATTGTGAGAAAAGCGTGGCGATGCCGATGCCAAAGAGGGCGGCGACGGCCAGGCTTCCAAATGTCCATTTTGTTTCGAGCGAGTCGGGGTCAACTTCATCGTCTTGCATCATGGTTTGCTCCTTTGCAAAGGCAAAGTACCCTAATATTCGCCAATTTGTCAACGTTTAGGAGTTGGGTGATTTATTGACAGAATTGAATAAAACGTATAGGGTTACGCCTGTTCTGGAACATGTTGTTTCAGATAAATGAGGTGTCCATTGCTTAACCTTATCGATAAAACCTTGCTCGCGTCCGCCGGCCTCGGAGACGGCACCAAGCTCCATGAGCTCCCGCTCGTCGTCACCGTGGTGGCGGATGAAAAGGGAACTCGGGTAACGACCCTCCCCGAGGTGTCGCCTCAGTTCGTGGATTACGTGGCGAAAGTTGCTGGGCGGCACTGCAAAGAGCCAGACAGCCACGGCACCTACACGTTCAGCTTCACCGGCGACGACGAAGACAAGGCGGAAAACGCGACGAACCCCAAACTCGCCAAGTACCTCTACAAAGAGCTGCTGGATGTGGCTGATGCGGTGCGGCTCGACCTCGTAAGCAAGCTGGCGGATCTGCCGAACGAAGAAATGCTCACGAAGCTGTTCGGACTCTGCATCAACATGATGGTCTCGGAGCAGATCCATGCGGGAGAGACGAACAACTTCGCGGTCATGCTGTCTGACTCGTACGAGGGTTGCGAGGTTGGAGGCTTCGTCTTCGTGGTCGGCAAGCAGCACATGCACTTCCTTAAAAGCGAGACTCAGCCTCTCATCGCTCGGCTCTTCATCGCGGCAGGCGAGAGGGTGATTGGCACGGCTGAACGGCAGGTGGTCGAGAACTATCTCGCAGCCATGCCAGCATTCCAACAGATGTGTGAGTCCTGACATCTTCCTGAACCACGCGTCTTCATGACCGCTCCGAGCAATCGGGCGGTCGTATTTTTTTAGGCGGTGATTTATTGATAGGGCTCTCTGCGGCATTTGTAGTAAAACTGCAAGTTGTTGGAATGTCGAGAGCTAGATGCAAGTCATATGCAAATGCAATTGAGTTGCATTTGCAATTCAATTGCATCTTCTCCCACCTACGTTAAAAAAACAAAACCCCCGGGACTCTTGCGAGCGGGGGCGAGGAGTTAACGGAGAAATGGCGGGCCAACTTCTTCGGGCTGCGATTTCTTCACGTTTGGGTCTTCGTAGTACCAGTCGCTAAGAAGGACGAAGAGAATACCGGCGTTCACGATGGTCAATAGAATCAAGGCGAGCGTGCCTAGGTCCATTGATGCATGTTTGACCACGCTGTGTTCAGGGCTATGTTCGTTTTTCATCTTGCCTCCAAAAATCACCTTATATTTTGCTCTTGCTTTTGTCAAAAC
>CAYZYJ010000006.1:0-22720 GCA_964482565.1 uncultured Gammaproteobacteria bacterium | reverse complement strand
CAATAAAGCTCTCGAGAACCTTTTAGCTCTGGAAAGTTTTGGCGCTAAGTTTAGTAAAAAACTAAGAATTTTAACAAGTGAACAATCTGAGATTACACGAAATACATTAGACAAATTCAATATAGAACTAGACATTAAAGCAGAAGGCAAAAAAACTGCCACAGCAGATACTCTAGCTTCATACAAAAGAAAGAAACATCACTTCAGATTTATGATTCTTGACGATGGCCGATGCCTGTCAATGGATTTTTCACTGAATGATGAGCAAGAAGGAACTATATTTGAAGTTGAAAAGGCACCAAAACTTAGTGTTTTTGAAGAGGCCTGGGCGACAGGAAATCCTCTTTAGCGCTTGCATTTTTTTACCCCAATTCACTCAGGAACCCCTCTTTTTTAATAGGCTGAGCTTGATATAAAATCGTTTTTGTGCTATTCTGCGTCGTTAAATCGCACTAGAGCGGCTAACAAAACAAACACGCAGAGGGTTCAAAAATGCTCGCACTTTTCATTGCTTCGACCGTCATCTTCGCCACGGCCGCCATTATTCTCGGCTCCGAGTTACTGAAGAAATTCGCCTTCATGCGCGACTTCATCGGCAATTCCAACCAGATGGTTGTCTGGCGCTACGAAGGGCTCGAAGGTCGCGAACCAGGCATGCATAATGTTGTTTTGCGCGGACAGACACCATTCTGCGCGCTCGTCGGGTTCAAGCTAGACATTCCCATTTTGGGACATACTGGCTTCGATTACTACGGCTTCGTGCAATCAGACGAACACGGCGTTGCCGTAATCTCTACCTACCTAGGCAAGGGCAGGTGTGAGTTCCGGTTCTTCGTGAATACAGACCTCGCACAGAATCCCGTTACAGCGACATCGAACGAAAGCGATCAGCAACTTCAACCTTACTCTTCGTACCCGCCCCACTGGTACCAGCGCCTCGGCTTTTACGGCTGAGCTGGTCCAGAGCGTACGCAATAGGCCTCCCGTTTCGACGTTGGAGGCCTTCTTTTTTGAACTCATCTCAACTATTTCGAAATAAAACCCCAAAAACACTGGGGTTTTTGGTTATTTTGCCCGTTTTTTAGGGTTAAATCGTTGACAGAATGCCCATTTTTTGTTATTATAATTGTCCTTCACGGTAATCAAACCGTAGGAGGAATCAACCCCACATGGAGGTGACGCATGACACAGCGCACCGAATTCAACACTTTCGAAACTGTTTAGTCCTACGTCGACGGCGACACCATCCCTTTTAACTCTTGTGCGACTGAACTTGTTCAAGTCGCGTAGGAAGGACGAGGGAAAAAAGGGGTAGCTCGCGGGGATTCGTCCTTTGCTGAGCCCGGATTTGCTGGGGAAACTCAGTGAATCAGTGATACCTCTTGGCCGGTGAGTGCATGCACTCACCGGTTTTTTTGTTTGCTCGATTTTTGCTTTATTCAATAATAAAAAAATCCATGACCGAAGTCATAGATTTTTTTGGTGCGAACGGAGGGACTCGGCTTCGACTCTTAGCTCATCAGTCATTCGCTAAGGTCTAGCCACCGCCTCGGCATGCAACCTGCTGGTTGCATATGCCTCCGGCGTTCGAGTCCCGCCGCAAGCAGAGTGGTCTGCTTGCTCAAACAAAAAATCGCCAGAAACTGACGATTTTTTTGGTGCGAACGGAGGGACTCGAACCCTCAAGCCGGTGAAGGCACTAGCCCCTCAAGCTAGCGCGTATACCAATTCCGCCACGTTCGCGAACTGTTTGGAACGCGTGTACAATAGCGTTTTACTGTTATAGTGTCAATATAAACCCACTTGCCAAATTTTTCTTGTTAAGCTACAATCGTTTCGCAAAATAGATGGCTAAATTTTAGCCAATGAATATTGCACAAGCATCGAAGCGAGCGTATTAATTTAGATGAGATGCAAGGAGAAAATCGAGCAACCAGGAGCCATACTTCCTGTATGGTGACGCAGTGCGCAGGTTTTCGACACAGCAGATCGCTAAATTAATAGCGAGCCTTATGCGCGCTTAGCTCAGTTGGTTAGAGCATCTCGTTTACACCGAGAGGGTCGGGGGTTCGAGTCCCTCAGCGCGCACCAAAAAATCTCAGGAAACTGAGATTTTTTGTTTGCTCAATCTTACGGTATAATTAAGCTGCTATGTCTCCATTTGTTATTCGCATTATTGCTGGATTGTGTTTGTCGGCGCTTGGAATCAGTATGACCCTAAAGTCAGACTCGTATTTGCGTATGCTTGGCATCGTTCCTTGGGCAGAACGCACCTTTGGCGGCGGCGGAACACGATTTTTCTACAAGTTGGTTGGCATCTTCTTCACTCTCACGGGTTTTATTGTGATGACAAATCTTACCGACCGGATTTTTGGCCCTATTTTACGAACGCTTTTCCGTTATTAATATGGCTGCGGGGGACTCATTATTAAATGCTTATCGTATTCTTGCTCGTGCAGGTGTTGGCGAGGGCATGCATGTGGCAGATTTTGGCTGTGGAGGCCATGGGCATTTGGTTTTACCGGCAGCGTTTACCGTTGGAAGTACAGGAAAAGTTTATGGCGTTGATTTGCAAAAAGACGCGCTTGCAATGTTGCACGGCAGAGTGCGCCGCCACGAGGCACATCAAATTGATTTAGTTTGGGGCGATTTTGAACGTGCATTAGGGGTAGATGTGCAAGAGCAATCACTCGACCGCATTTTTTTGATTCATGGCATGTGGAGTTTAACGGAACCAGATTCCGTAGTTCAGGAAATGAAGCGTTTACTTAAACCTGATGGACGGGCCATTGTGATTGATTGGAGGCCGAAAATCGAACATCCTATTGGCCCGCCATGTGATTGGCGAAAAAATCCCGAGGTTATGATGCGACATTTCGCACAAAACGGTGGAAAAGTTGTGGATAAGTCCTCTTTTGGCACGACGCATTGGTGGGTGGAAGCCGTTTTTTCTTCGTAATCCGCTTGACGTTTTAGTGGCTGATGCGTAATATCTTCGCATTATGCTCGACATTCGCCCGATTTTTGATCTCGCATTCTGGTTTCGCTTACAGCCTATTGCTTTAAGCCCCGTTTTTCATCAAGGATTTTTCTTGTTTTTCTCGATTCTTCTTGTTGCAGGAGCCGTTGCGCGCGTGGTTGCTCGCCGAAAAACCGAAGATCGTTTGCTTTCTCGGCTTTACCGAAAAATTGCCAATTTCATGCTTACGAGTGGTTTGCTCGGTTTTGTGTGGTTTTTCTTCACTTTCGAAGAAGCGTATTTGATTGGTGCGCGATTCTGGCTTCTCGTTTTGGCAATCGGCGCAATCGTTTGGATGGTGAATATTGTAAAATTTGCTCGCGTTACGATTCCGCAAGAACGTGAACGTATTGCGCTACGAAGCGAAGGAAATAAATATTTGCCACGGCGCAGTCGCTAAATATGGATGAGAGGAGGGAATTTGGAAATAGTGCGGAAGCGTTTGTGGAGGAGGAATTGAAGAAAAAGGGGTATCGCATTTTGGCGCGACAATTTAGAACAAAATTAGGCGAAATCGATCTTATTGCACAAGACGGCGATGAGATCGTTTTTGTTGAGGTAAAGGCGCGGCGAACCACGGAATTTGGTTACCCCGAGGAAGCGGTTACAAAAAAGAAGATTCAGAAAATTTACCGCACAGCAATGATTTACCTGTCACAATTTCATGTACAACCAAGTTTCAGAATCGATGTTGCAAGTGTTTTACATACGAATAAGGGTTTTGAAGTGATGTTTTTTGAGGCTATTTCATAACTTGCGGAAATAAGCGAGGTTTGATACAGTTTCTTTATGGATGAACTCGGCTACTCGCCGGGTTCATTTTATAGAGTGGGTTCGCTCACACTTAATTTGATAATTATTTTATGGCTTCTGAAATCGAATCAGCAATCCGACAAATCTGTGAAGAAAAAGGACTTTCTTACGAGTCGGTAATGGAAACAATTGAATCCGCTCTTGCGGCGGCTTATCGCAAAGACTACGGCAATAAAATGCAAAATATCGAAGTAGAATTCGATCCTGCAACGGGTGCCGTGCATGCATTTGATGTGAAAACCGTGGTGGAAGATATTTCTCGCGAAGAACTCGAAAAAATCGAGCAAGAACAAGCAGAAATTCATGCAAAACGCGAAGCTGCGCGTGCAGCCGGCGAATACATTACCCGCGAAATAGAAGATATCGTGGTAAATGAGGGCGAAGAAAAAACCTTCAATCCAAAAACCGATATCATGTTAGCTGACGCGCGCGTACTCAAAATGAGTGCTCAGCTTGGCGATGTTTTGCGCACAGAATTACCACTTGCACAAGAATTTGGACGCATGGCAGCCATGACCGCGAAACAAGTAATTACACAAAAATTGCGCGAAGCGGAACGCGAAATCGTTTTCAATGAATACAAAGAACAAGAAGGTGAAGTATTGATTGGAACTGTTCAACGCAAAGAAGGCCGTTTGATTTTGGTAGATATTGGCCGAACAACGGGAATTATGTTGCCAGAAGATCAAGCTCCACATGAAAATTACAAATCAGGCGACCGTATTAAAGTATTCGTGCGTGAAGTTTCACTCGGTTCTCGTGGGCCGCAGATTTTACTTTCTCGTACATCGGCGGAATTGATTCGTGTTTTATTTGAACTTGAAATTCCTGAAATTTCTGATGGCACCGTGGTCATTAAAGCAATGGCGCGCGAAGCTGGAAGCCGAACCAAGGTTGCCGTTTCAAGTACCGATGAAGGTGTTGATCCAATCGGAGCATGTATTGGTCAACGTGGTGTGCGTATTCAAACCATCATTCAAGAACTTGGTGGGGAAAAGTTGGATGTGATTGAATGGAGTGAAGATCCAGTTGAATTTATTACTGCTTCGCTTTCACCGGCAAAAGTAAAACGTGTTGAATTGCGTGAAGAGGAACAAGTTGCGATTGCTTACGTTGAGGAAGATCAACTTTCTTTGGCAATCGGTCGTGGTGGGCAAAATGTGCGACTTGCGTCTAAATTGAGTGGATGGAAGCTTTCTGTAACAGATGAGAAGAAAGTGGAAGATGCTGAAGCTGTTCAAGATGTTGAAGTTGTTGAAGATGCTGGGGAAGTAGAAGAAGTGAAAGACGTAGAAAGTCTTGAAAGCGCAGAAGATACAGAAAAGGCTCCAGAAGAATCAGCGGAATAATATGGGATTATTCGAAACGATTTTTTATCAGCCACTGTATAATCTTCTCGTTCTCCTTTACGATTTAATGCCATGGGGCGGAATTGGTCTTGCGATTATTGGGGTAACCGTGATTGTGAAAGGTGTTTTATTCCCGCTCACATTCAAAACGTTGCGCGCGCAAAAGGAATTGCAAGAAATCCAGCCGCAAATAAATGAAGTGCGAGAAAAATACAAAGACGACAAAGAAAAACAAGCAAAAGAATTGATGGCAATTTACAAAGAGCATAATGTAAATCCATTTGCTTCTTGTTTGCCGCTTCTTGTTCAATTGCCGATTTTCTTGGCATTATTCCGCGTTTTGCAAGCAGGTGTTGGTGAAGTGAATCAGGAAATGCTCTATACCTTTGTGCGTAATCCTGGCGTCATGGATACCATTTTCCTTGGGATTTTCGATCTTGCAAAGGTTTCAATTCCACTTGCGCTTTTGACGGCGGTGGCACAATACTTCCAAGTAAAACAAACCATGCGCAAACGCGTTCCACCTACCGTTCGTAAGGAATCGGGCGCGATGGACGAAGATATGGCTGCGCAAATGAATCGCATGATGCTGTACTTTATGCCAGGTTTAACCCTTATAGTCGGGCTCACCTCGCTTCCAGGAGGCGTTATGCTGTACTGGCTTGTAACAACGATTTTGACCGTTATTCTGTACAAGCTTTTCTTGTCGAATAAAACAGAAGAAGTGAAGACGTAAAAATGAAAAGAGGGCAAACGCCCTCTTTTGCGTTATAATAGGCGCATGAAAAATCATTGGCGTACATGGAAACGATTTGGTTTAATTCTTTCGCTTGTTTTTGGAGCGGTGCTCTTTTTTGCCCTTTTTGCGCAGGAAGGATTGCCGTTAATTATTGAAAGTATTTCTGCCTTTGGCTTTGTGGCGTTTTTGGGGTTTGTTGGATTGTCGCTCATGAACTTTCTTTTGTATACGTGGCGGTGGCAACTTATTTTACATGCCATATTGCCCGCTAATCAACGTATTTCGTTTTGGCAGATTTTTTTAGATCGCATGGCAGGGTTTGCGGTGAGTTATTTAACTCCTGCGGCACAAATTGGCGGGGAACCGGCGCGCATTGCTTCGCTTCATGCAGACGGCGTACCGCTTAAGCCAGCAACAAGTTCCGTGGCGCTCGATGTTGCTTTTGAATTATTGGCCTATACCTTATTCATTTTAGCGGGAATCATTTTTGCCGTATTAGAAGGATTTACAGGTGGAGATGGATTAGTTTTTGTGTTTTTCGGTCTTTCTGCTTTTGTTGTATTGCTTTGTGTTGCCCTCCTCTTACTCGCCCTTAAAGTACCGCTTTTTTCTTTTGCGATCCCGGTAACACTTACAAAACGATATAAGGCATTTTATCGCATCAAAGAAGCAACGCAGGAAACAGAATCAATCATGGCACAATTTTTGCGCCAAGCACCGAAGCAGATTTTTTTGATTATCGTGATTTCTTTGTGTAATTTTTCCTTGCGTTTGGCGGAAGTATTTTATGTGGCCTTTATTTTTGGCGTAGGATTAACGTTTTCTCAAGCGTTTTTAGTGACTACCTTGCCAGGAATCGCCTTACTATTACCCGTTCCTGCAGGACTCGGATTATTTGAAGGGGGATTTTCTGCCGTCTTTACCGCACTTTCTATTCCGCTTTCCGCTATTTCTTTTGCGCTTATTATTCGCGCCCGCGATGCAATTTTTATCGCTCTTGGCGTTTCTTATCTTTTATTGCAAAGTAAACGAGCAATACGCAAATCCGCTGTATGACACCATATTCAAAAGCCATTTTGGAGGCAATTGGGTTTTTTTCGTATTTCTCTCTTTCTCCAACGGCGCTTGAAGTGTGGAAAATATTACCGCATCGGCCGCGTGATTATGCACAGTTTTTAGGTGAATTAGAGGACTTAACGTTACAAGGATTATTGCGTATTGATTCTGGGCATTTTGCATTGGTGAATAGCAATGATGCAACGTTTGAACGGCGAAAATCAGCGTTTTTAGATGCAATGAAAAAACAAAAACGATGGAAAAAAGTGATTGCAGTGTTGCAGTTTTTTCCTGGTATTGAAGGAATTGCTCTTTGTAATTTATTGCCCCTTTCATTTACCAAATCTACTAGCGACATCGATATTTTTATTTTGGCAAAAGAGGGAAGAGTGTGGACGGCACGCTTTTTTGTGACGCTCTTTTTACGATTACTCCGCCTTCGACCAGGTGAAGCAAAACGTGATCCAATTGATGCAAGTTTTTTTGCCTCCACTTCTGCATACAATTTTTCTCCGCTTTTTTTACAGCCAAAAGATCCGTATTTTTCTTTTTGGCTTCGGTCATTATTACCGGTTTATGAAAAAAAGACGGGCATATTCAAAACGTTTTTTGAAGCGAATGCTTTTGTTGATTATGCGGTTATTCCAGAATTATCGACTCCGCAAACGCATCTATTTCAATTTCCGACATTTGGCGAACTTGGCGAAAGCGTTTTTAAACGAATACAATTACGCATTATGCCGGCAACACTTCGCACACGCATGAATCAATCAACCGACATTGTGGTAAATGATGCATTGTTGAAATTTCATCAAAACGACCGCCGAAAATTGATTGCAGATTATGTTCAATACCTCCACATTTAATCGGCTTGTTTTGGCGTGCGTGTTTTTGCTTCCATGGCAAACAATATATGTGTTTCATATATTCACGATTGCCGACGGCTTGAGCGTTTTTGCCGTGACTAGCGTTTACGCTTCGCAGGCACTGATTTTATTAACTGCGATTTATGGATTCATGCTTTTGCCGGTTTCGAAAAGAATAATGGCAGGCAAGCGATTTTGCGTTGTAGCGCTGTTCTTTGCCGTTTTTGCGGCGATTTCAAGCGCGCCATTTATTACCTTGAGTCTTTTATGGCATGTTGGCGTTTCGGCATTACTTGCGTTTAGTGTTTTGCATCAAGAAACGAATCGTGAAATGGTCTTACGCGCATTTGTTCTTGGACTCATTGCGCCTTCGATTATTGGCTTCGTACAATCATTGCTCGGTACATTTTCGGCTTCCACGGTTTTTGGTTTTGCCGCGAGAGATGCAGAAGTGCTTGGTGAATCGGTAATACAACTTTCAAATGGCATGAGGTTTTTACGTGCATATGGCACATTTCCGCACCCAAATATTTTTGGTGGGTATTTAGTGATTGGTCTACTTGCATTAATAGAGTGGTGGAAAATCATTAAGTCGAAACGAGAAAAGATGGCGCTCATAGTGATTGCAGGAATGTTATGTTCAGCACTTTTGTTAACGTTTTCGCGCTCAGCGTGGTTGGCGCTCGCACTCGCTTTCAGCTTGCTCGCGTTAAAACATCTCTTTAAACGCATTCCATTTGTAAAACTCGCCAGCGTTTTTACCGCTATGGCATTAACGGCTGTTCTTGTACTCACCTATGTTTCAGGCGCTGGTTCGTGGCGACCAATGAGCGATGGTGATTTTGAAGCGCGTTCGGTTTCGGAACGAGTTATGCAATACCAAGAATTTCCGCGTATTATTGCGCCAACATTTTTAACGGGTTCGGGTTTTGGTACCTATCCATGGGCCGTGGAAAAGGTTTTTCCTGAAAGAGCATGGTTTACGTATCAACCTATTCACAATGTGTGGTTATTGTTATTTGCCGAACTCGGCGTCATTTTATGCGGTATTTTGCTTATAATGCTTGCGCGCCAAATGAAGCGTGTTAATCAATACAGTCCATTCTTCATCCTCGCGATTTCCGCTCTCATACTCATTTCGTTTTTCGACCATTACCTCATCACCCTCTGGCCTGGTATCGCTTTAATGGCATTTGTTTTCGCCTTTATTCGAGGCTTCGCCTCTGTGGATAAGCCGTCCAGGTAAACTGGGTGATTGTGTTGATAAAAACGTTGAAAGTAATTGATTCTATTACGTATTATATCGTATCCGAATAACTCTAAACCTCTCGGTCTCTATTCCAAACTCTTAAATGAGGCTAAGCCTTTGTGGATAAGTTGGTTTTCGGCTTGTGTTAAAAGAAGACCTTGTCGCATGAATTCTTTGTAATCACGAGGCCCGCTGAAACAGTGTCTTATTGGTGCGATTACCAGAAAGTTATGTATAAGTTTTGGAGACAGATAGTCTTTGTAGCTTGACCACGGGTAATGCTCTAAAAAGAGGAGGCATTTTTCTAAATACGCTTCGTCGAGAACTTTTGATTTTGGAAAGAGTTTATAGGGATTGAGGTGAATATATCGTGAAATATGAAGGAAATATGACGGAGTATTTATCCATTCTGCCTTAAAAGGGCTTTCAAACAATCTGCCTTTCCGTTCATAACGGCGATTAAAGTACATGGCATAATGCGTCGAAAAGAGATGGAGGAATTTTGAAATTCCCTGATCGGTCGTTTGTTGAAGAAGAAAATGAAAATGATTCGGCATCAAACAAAAGGCGAGAATATTCACGTAATTCTTTTTGCACTTCGCTAAAAGTGTTACGAAGAACTCTCGGTCATTATTTGTAAGAAAGAGCAAACGTTTGTCTACACCGCGATTATAGATGTGGTAAAACTGTTCGGTGTGAAAGATTTCTTTGCGCATAAAACTCCCAGGGTTAGTTGGGAGTTTTGATGGATTATGTTTTTAGTTTACCGTGTAAATTTTTTACCAGTCAAGAATGAGGCTAAGCCTTTGTGGATAACTCAAGGCGAAACGAAGTATAAAACATCCGCTATGTTCTGATTTTCTTGTTTGATTTTAGCCAAAAGATATAGAACTTATCCTCCTACACCCTAAATCCTATTTCCTAAAACCTATTCCAAAATGAGGCTTCGCCTCTGTGGATAAGTCGGAGTAAACTAGCAGTCTTGACATGAGTCTGCTAATTTCTGTAATCTGATGTTTGCGTTAATCTTTTAACATTACAATCTATGAAATTACGACCATTAAATGATCATTTGATTGTTAAACCATCTGAAGGGGAAACAAAAACAGCGAGTGGGATTTTTATTCCTGACTCCGCACAAAAAGAACAACCGGAACGCGGCGAAGTTATTGCCGTTGGTGAAGGGAAAATATTGAAAAATGGGGAGCGGTCAAAAATGGATATCAACATTGGTGACAAAGTCGTTTTTAAAAAATATGCGCCAGATACGGTGGAAATCGACGGAGAAAAATTCCTCGTTCTTCGCGCTGACGATGTATTAGCAGTAATCGAATAAATATGGCAAAAACAATTATTTTTAATGAAGACGCTCGCAAGGCGTTGAAATCGGGAATCGATCAATTGGCAAATGCGGTAAAAGTAACGCTTGGTCCAAAAGGACGCAATGTGATTGTTGAACGTAGTTACGGCGCACCAATGGTTACCAAAGACGGCGTTTCTGTAGCAAAAGAAATCGAGCTCGAAGATAAGATGGAAAATCTTGGTGCGGAATTGATTAAAGGTGTTGCATCAAAAACAGCCGACGTTGCTGGCGACGGCACAACAACCGCAACGGTTTTGGCTCAATCGCTTGTTCACGAGGGATTGAAACTTGTTTCTGCTGGTATTGATCCGCAAGCGTTGCGCCGTGGAATCGAAAAAGCGGTAGAAAAAGGTATTCAAGAAATCAAAGCGATTTCCTCTCCCGTTCAGGGTGACGCCATTAAACAAGTGGCGACCATTTCTGCAAATAGCGAAGAAATTGGAACGAAAATTGCGGAAGCGATGGCAAAGGTTGGAGAAAATGGCGTTATCACGATTGAAGAAGGTCAATCTTTTGGTATTGAGGTAGAAGTGGTAGAAGGAATGCAATTCGACAAAGGGTATTTGGCGCCTTATATGGTTACCAATTCTGAACGTATGGAAGCGGAATACCACGATGTGCCCGTGCTTGTAACCGACATGAAGGTGAGTTCGATTCAGGCGATTTTACCGGTGCTTGAAGCGATTGCTGGAAGTGGAAAAAAGGATTTGGTGATTATTGCCGAAGACGTAGACGGCGAAGCGCTCACGACTCTTGTGGTAAATAAATTGCGTGGCGCATTTAATACGCTCGCTATAAAAGCTCCGGCATTTGGCGATCGTAAAAAGATGATGCTTGAAGATATTGCAGTGCTAACAGGTGCAACGGTTATTTCTGAAGACATTGGTTTGACGCTAGAAAAAGCGGATTTGTCTCACCTTGGAAAGGCGCGTAAAGTTGTTTCTACCAAAGACGCAACAACCATTGTTGAAGGTGCAGGAGACGCCGAAAAAATTGAAGCGCGCATTGCTCAAATAAAAGCACAAATTGCCGAAGCGACATCGGATTTCGACAAAGAAAAGTTAATGGAACGTTTAGCAAAACTTTCTGGAGGCGTTGGAGTGATTAAAGTTGGTGCAGCAAGCGAAGTGGAGATGAAAGAAAAGAAACATCGCATCGAAGACGCCGTTGCAGCAACAAAGGCAGCGGTTGAAGAAGGAATTGTTGCAGGTGGTGGTGTTGCATTACTTCGTGTGCAAAAGGCCTTGCTCGCCCTTTCTGAAGCAACGAGTCATAAAGAAGAACGACTTGGTGTTGAAATGGTCGCACGCGCCCTTGAAGCGCCTCTCTACCAAATCGCTCAAAACGCTGGCGCGAAAGGTGAAGTTATTGTGGAACGCGTAAAACACGAAGGTGGAAATTACGGTTACAATGCAGCACTTGATCGCGATGAAACTGATATGGTGAAAGCGGGAATTATTGATCCGGCAAAGGTAACACGTTCCGCTTTGCAAAATGCGGCATCGATTGCGGTGATGGTCCTTACGACCGAAGTGGCGATTGTAGAATCCTCAAAGAAAGAAGGTTCTGATATGCCAAGCGGTATGGGTGGCATGGGCGGAATGATGTAAGAAAAAATCCTCCAAAACTCGTTAAGAGTAGCGGAGGATTTTTTTGTTTGCCAATTCAGTGTGAAAAGCGTAGTCTATAGCCGTATGTCAGCGCTCAAAGATGAACTTCGATTGCTCGCGGCGGACGTCGCGAATGCTCGCAAACTTGTAGACGTTGAAGCGTTGCGAATGCGCCTTTCTTTGCTTACGCGTGAGATGAATGCTGAAGGTTTTTGGGATGATTCAGAAAAGGCACAACGTGTGAGTAGAGAAGCGGCGGAGATGAATCAAGAATTGGGTATTTGGGATTCGTTATGGCAAAAAATCCGCGACCTTTCTGACGTAGTGGAATTGGCAGAAGAAGAATCAGAAGGCTCGGTACTCGAAGAAGCGGCGTTAACCTTGCAAGAATTGCAAAAAACGTATCGAACGCTTGAACTCAAAACCTTACTTTCGGGCGAGTATGACGCAAGTAATGCCATTCTTTCTATTCACGCTGGCGCTGGCGGAACCGATGCGCAAGATTTTGCCGAAATGTTATTGCGGATGTATTTGCGGTATGCGGAAGCACAAGAGTATAAGGCCGAGATTTTAGACCAATCATTTGGCGAAGAAGCGGGAATAAAATCCACCACTTTTTCGATTTCTGGAAGATTTGCGTATGGATTTTTGAAAACCGAAAGTGGCGTGCATCGATTGGTGCGTGTGTCGCCCTTTGATGCCGAAGGAATGCGTCATACCGCATTTGCTCTTGTGGAAGTGATTCCGGAATTTCGTGATTTAGACGAATCCGCTTTGCAAATTAATCCAATTGATTTGCGTATTGATACCTTTGCTTCTTCTGGCGCTGGCGGACAATCGGTGAATACCACCAATTCGGCGGTGCGAATTACGCATTTGCCAACCAATACGGTGGTGTCTTGTCAAAATGAACGTTCGCAACAACAAAATCGCGAAACGGCCATGAAAGTGCTAAAATCGCGTTTATTCCAACTCATGATAAAGGAACGTAAAGAAACACTTTCGGAATTGAAAGGGAAACATGTGAGTGCGGAATGGGGGAGTCAAATTCGCAGTTACGTTTTGCATCCGTACAAACTTGTAAAAGACCATCGAACTAGTTTCGAATCTACCGATGTGGATGCGGTACTGAACGGAGAAATTGTGCCATTTATGGAAGCGATGTTAAAGGACTCATTGAGTAAAAAATAGTATGACAAAAAAATGGAAAAGCGTATTAGTAACGGGAGGAGCGGGATTTATGGGCCGTCATATTTTAGAATCGCTCACGCAAAAGGCAGAAAAAATTATTTCGGTTGATATAAAACGCGTTCCTGAAGCGGAAAAATTGGCCGGCGTTTTGTATAAAAAATACGATGTTCGTGGTGAAAAGATTGTGGCGCTGATTGAAAAAACACAACCACAAGTTATTATTCATCTTGCTGCACATATCCACGACCGTGAAAGTATTCAATCACCACTTTTGAATGCTGATCAAAATATTATTGGTTCATTGAATATTTTTGAAGCCGCACGAAAGGTAAAAGGGGTACGAGTGGTTTTTGCCTCAACCGGGGTTGCGTACGGGAAACATGATTGCGAAACCTTAACCGAAGAATTGCCATCAAAACCAATTACGCCTTATGCAATTTCTAAACTTGCAGGCGAACGCTATTTGCATTTTTACGAATCAATGTATGGCATGTCTGCCATCGCGCTTCGTTTTGGAAATGTGTATGGCCCATTTCAAGATACGTCAGCCGAATCTGGGGCAATTGGTATTTTTGCATCAAATTTATTACGCGGAGAATCAACCTTTGTACATAATGACGGCGAAACTATTCGGGATTATGTGTATATCGATGACGCGGTAGAAGCGGTGTTGAACGCGGCGATATCATCGTTTACGGGGCTTGTGAATATTGGTTCTGGAATTGGAACGAGTACGCTTGAATTGTATCGTGCGGTACAAGAAGAAGTTGGTGTGGATTTAGGTGACCCTGAATTTAAAGAAGAGGTAGAAGATTTAGTAAAATGCGTGGTACTTGAATCCCTGCGTGCCAAAAAGGAACTTGGATTTAGCGTAAAAACTTCACTCAAAGAAGGGATAGAAAAAACGGTAGAATGGTATCGTGAAAATATTTAATTGGCGGTATGACCATTTTAATTACAGGCGGCGCTGGATTTATTGGATCGCATGTGGTGGATGCATTATTGCTCGCCTCTCATAAAGTGATTGTGGTTGACGATTACCGTACGGGAAATAATAAACGCAAAGGAGCGATTTATACCGGTCTAGCATTAAACGATGCGCATCTTGGAGACATTTTTGCACAATATAAACCAGAAGTGATTTGCCATTTCGCTGCACAAGTGAGCGTACCGCATTCGATTACGCATCCGAAAATTGACGCAGAAACAAATATTATCGATAGCATTCGTTTGCTTGAACTTGCAAAACGTTTTGACGTTAGTCAATTGATTTTTGCCTCAAGTGGCGGAGCGATTACGGGGGACGCCGATGTATTCCCAACACCCGAACCAGAAGATGCGTTCCCGCTTTCGCCGTATGGGGTAAGTAAGCAGATTTTTGAGCAGTATTTATGGTCGGCGAGTGCGACGCATGGCATGAAAACGGTGATTTTGCGCATGGCAAATATTTACGGGCCACGACAAGCAACGGCTGGCGAAGCGGGAGTGGTTGCTGCGTTTTTACAATCAATAAAAGCAAAAAAACCACTCACGATTTTTGGTGACGGCGAATCAACACGCGATTTTACGTATGTGAAAGATGTGGCGAATGTGGTCGAAAAAATCATCCGCAAAAAATACACTGGCATGGCACATATTTCTACCGGTATAGAAACATCGGTGAATGAATTAGCAGAGCAACTTAGCAATATCCACGCCAAAGAGGTCATCATTAATTACGAAGAAGCACGAAGCGGGGAAGTGCGAAGAAGCGTTTTATTGCCGAGCAGGGCAAAAGAACAGTGGGGAGTAAAATGCAAAACGCCGCTCGCACTTGGATTACAAGAAACGTATGATTGGTACATGAAAAAACGCGTATGATGATACTTTCAGCACAACAACTAGACGAAGCGGAGGCAGCGATTCTTGCCGGAAAAGTCATTATTTTTCCAACGGAAACAAGTTATGCGCTTGGTTGCGACGCAACAAACGAGCAGGCGGTTGCGCGCATTTTTGCCATTAAAGGCCGCGATGAAGGGAAGGGTTTGCCGCTCTTAATTCCGTCGGCAGCATCAGCCTCTGAATACATTGAAACGAATGCGCTTTTTGATGATTTTGCATCGCGCTTTTGGCCAGGTGCATTAAATATCATTGGTACGGTAAAAAAGACGAGCCCGGTAACTTCTCGGTGTGCGCAAAATGGCACGCAGTCGGTGCGCGTTTCTTCGCATCCTTTTGCTTCTACACTTGTACGGCGTTTAAATCGACCACTTACCGCAACGAGCGCAAACATTTCCGGCCAAGATGCCATGTATTCCACGCAAGGTGCGGAAATGGTTTTTGCGTCGGCGAAAGATTTACCAGATTTAGTCATTGATGCCGGCCAATTACCGGTAACACCCGCGTCAACAACGGTGAATATTGCAAGCGGAAGCCCAGTAATTATTCGTCAGGGAGGTATTGTTCTATGAGTTTTCAAAAGAAAAAATCCTTTGGACAACATTTTTTGCACGATAAACGTGTTATTACAGCGATTGCCGAAGCGGTGGAATTAGGCGACGGTGAAGTATTAGTAGAAGTGGGCCCTGGCGAAGGCGCACTTACAAGCTTGCTTATTGAACGATTTGGCAAAGATCGCATTATTTTAGCAGAAGCTGATCGAGATTTAGTGGTGCATTTACACGAAACATTTGGCGTAGAGGTGGTTTTTGGCGATGCCGCAAAAGCCGATTGGCAATCAGTAACAAAGGGAAAACCATGGGTTTTAATTGGAAATTTGCCGTATAACGCAGCGGCGGCCATTATTGCCGAAGCATTAAAATCCGCGCATGCACCACGTTCGGCCGTTATTATGGTGCAGAAAGAACAAGCCGATCGTATGATGGCGCGCATGGGCGAAACCAGCATGCTTTCGCTCGCCATTCAACTTTATGCAGAACCAAAAAAACTCTTCAATGTTGGTTCTGGCGCATTTTCGCCACCTCCAAAAGTGGAATCAACCGTCCTTAAACTAACGCTCAAAGAAAAACAAGGCGATGAAGAACGTATTTTAGCGTTTGCAAAAGCGGGGTTTGGTGGCAGGCGCAAACAATTACGAAAAACCATCGCGCTTCAATTCGATTTGCCTCAAGAAACGGTTGAACATGCACTTGCATCCATTGGCTTACGGGTTGATATTAGACCGCAAGACCTCTCAATAACCGATTGGCGAAACCTTGCTGCAAAACTGTAAACTTATACCCAAATCCCTTTGTCACAACGAAGGGATTTTCTGGTATAATAGTTACGACATGGAGAATCAGACACCGCGAAAACCTGTCGTGATTGTAAAAAATCCACCAAACCGGACCAAGGAACAACAAGCCGGGTTTCTTTTTATTGCTATTTCTGGTGTTTGCGCCATTATTTTAGGTTCATTTTATGTCATGAACCATGTGAATTCTCCTTTTGATAATAATTACGAAGGCCCACGATTTTTAACGACTGCCGAACGCGATGCACAACTTATTGAAGAGCAAAAAACACGCGATACCGACGGTGATGGGTTAACCGATTACGACGAATTATATCTATACCGTACCAGTCCGTATTTATATGATACCGATGGCGACGGCATTCCAGACCCAGTCGAAATTCAAGCAGGAACCGATCCAAATTGTATAGGCGATTCATGCGACTCGTTGAATGATACACAAGCCGCTCCTTCGCAAATCGATTTTTCGGATATTGGCCAAACCGCGCAAACGGCTCAATCTGTGCTTGCTTCGCCAATTGTAACGGGCGTGGTTGATGCGCCGGTAAATGATACAGAACCCGGCATCGACACGCTCACGGTGGCGCAAATCCGTGAATTACTTGTGGTTTACGGTTCAACACAAGAACAGGTAGATGCGCTTTCTGACGAACAAGTGCAAGCGGTGTACCAAAGTGCGCTTCGTGAAATTCAAACAACCCCCAATCCCTAGTGTATGAAACGCTTTTCGCAAAAAATCAGCGGAATCACATTTATTGGCGTCATTTTATGCGCTCAATTTGGCTTTTTACTTCGTCCAGCGCCAGCGCATGCACAATTAGTAACAGCAAACCCTGACATCATTGCACAATCGTTGCAGGATTTGCTTTCTAGCCAAGTAAAAGAACGGGCGAATAATGCCATTTTAACGGCGATTGCGTCACAGCTTGTAAATTTGATGATGTATACCGTTAATCAAATGGCGTATACGGCAGCGGTTTGGGTTGCAAGCGGAGGCCCGGGGGATAGTCCACTTTTTACGACCGAAAAACCGGGTGATTATGCGCGTGCAGTGGCGGCAGGCGTTGCAGCGAAGGCTGTTGATCAAATTCGTCATGAGGCATTGAAAGATGGCGTGCTTGCGCAATACGGTTTGCAATTAAATGACGACCCGCAATACCTTCTCATGCTCCGCCAAGGTATTAAAGAAGCCTTTGTTGGCGCAGCAACGGGTGATTTTAACTTTACCGAATTAAGCAATAATTACGAAGGGTTTATTGCAACGGTGCAAAGTGGCGAAGGCTCACAGGAAGCAAAAACCGGCACTATTTTGGCAGCGCTTTCACAATCATTTACCACCAATGAATTTTCAAATGGCGTAAAATTATATACAGCCGTTTTAAGTGATGCACAAAAAGAGGCAGATACAAAAGAGCAAGAATTGATTAATAATGATGGTTTTCAAGCAAAAACCGATGCGGTTTCAGGAAATGTAACCCTTCCGGCAGCATTTGTGCGTGGGGAATTAGAACGCAGTATTGAACGAGTGCAAAATTTACCGTTCCAATTAGGTTCGGCTTTGCCTGATTCTTCAACTCTTTCACAAATTGGTATTTCTCTTGGTTCGGTTTTAACAAATACCGTTCTCTCTGAACTCATGAAGCGCATGTATGATGGGCTTTTTGAAGGTTTAGGGCCAACGATTTCTGCAAATCCTTTTGATCCCGATTCTGCGCCACAATTTTCTCGTGAACGTGCACAGCAAAAATTCAAATCCATTCTTTCTTTCACTCCACTTCAGGTTTCGGATTATAATTTATTAGCGCGTCTTTCAAGTTGCCCTGCGTCGCTAATTCGTAATTCGCGTGAAATTTATTCTTGTGCCATTGAAAGTTCTTTCGCTTCAGCTGTTGCGCGAGCAAAAAGTGGTACGCCGCTCACTTTGCAAGAAGCAATTGCTCAGGGCTATGTAAACGGCAATTGGGCCCTTATTCCGTCGTCTGATACGGCCCGCAATCAAGATCCGAAATGTTATACCTATGGTTTTTGTCATAGCAATTTAGTGAAGTTGCGCAAAGCTCGTATTATTCCGGTTGGTTGGGAAATGGCAGCGGATTCACGTGCGAATACCTCTTCAAATCCGGTAACGCTTGGCGAAGTCATGAATGCGTTTAATGATTGTAACCCGGAAGGATTGGCTGACGATAATCACCCATGGTGCCATTTAATCGATCCGAACTGGGTTCTTAAAGCACCGGATTCACAATGTCGAACCTTAGCTTTTGGACAAACTCTTACAAGTGCGGGGTCTGCAACACGCGCCGAGGAATGCGTTGATATTCAAACGTGTACCGCGGAAGATGCACAAGGTAATTGTATTGGTGGTTATGGATACTGCGTTGAAGAAAAGAATGTTTGGCGTTTCCGAGGGGATTCTTGCCCAGCGCAATTTGCAAGTTGTCTTTCTTTGACGGATTCCACAAATCAAAAAATCGACGTATTAACGAATACGATTGATTACGGAAATTGCGATGAAGGTGCAACGGGTTGCGAATGGTATGCAACACAAAAATATCAGCTTGAAGATGGGACTTTTGACTTTGGAACGGTGAATAATATTGCCTCCTCGGACGCAGAAGCTACCGCCTATGAAGAACGGCTATATGTGAATAATAAAGTAGAAACCTGTTCTGAAGGGGAAGCGGGGTGTACCGAAGTTTTGCCACGTGCAAATGGCCTTGTGCTGAACGTTTTGAAAAATCCTGGATTTGAAACCGATGCCGATCAAAATACCATTCCAGACGCATGGCAAACCGATGATTGGAATACGGTTTCTATCGACCGCACGGGGAATGATGCACGTTCTGGTTTAGTTGCTTTAACCGCACCATCAAATGGTATTCGTCAGCATGGCATCACACTTAATCAATCACGTTTCTACACGCTTTCTTTTTACGCAAAAAGTGCAAATTCTGGTGCAACCGTTTCGGCAAATCTTTCCTTGCAACACAGTAAAGACGAAGAAGCAGTTAACCTTTTTGCTACAAGTACGGCAGGAAGTTGTACCTTTGTTGATTTAGATGGCATACCTGGACTTGATACACTCTCCATGAGTTCGGCGGTGATTACACCGAACTATGAGCGTATTACCTGTACATTTACGACGCCAACATTTATCGACAAGTCAGCACTCGTAAATGCTGTGCTCGAAATTCGTGGCGTGAATGCCTTTATTGATGACATTCAATTAGAACAAAACGAATCCGCAACCGTTTATACAGAAGGGTATAATTTAAGTGCGGCAAATTTTGCGTATTATAAAATTGCACCAACCTATTTAGGCTGCACGGGAGCCGCAACTGACCCTGAAGAATGTGCAGGCTATGCACGCATTTGTAATGCCAACGCCGTTGGATGCGAAGAATACACCCCAAGAAATGGCGATCCTTCGGTTACAGCGACAGCAATTTCTGCGGACTTCTGCCCGCAAGCTTGTATTGGCTACGACACTTATAAACAAGAAGGAACACGCTATGAACCAAGCGGTGCATTCCCGTTGCACTTTATTCCGTCTACCGCGAGCACTTGTTCGGCGGCTTCGGTTGGTTGCGATGAATTTACTAATCTCACCACAGGCCAAGCAGAATACTTTACCTATTTGCGCGCTTGCGTAACACCAGAACAGGCGGAATCGAATTCTGCGAGCGATAATGAAGCGGT
The DNA here is from genome assembly GCA_964482565.1 of uncultured Gammaproteobacteria bacterium. Classification (GTDB taxonomy): domain Bacteria; phylum Patescibacteriota; class Patescibacteriia; order UBA9934; family UBA9934; genus CAYFMS01. Next base: position 2,534 of record CAYZYJ010000006.1, on the reverse strand, counting down.
ATTCTACACATGGGAAGGAACCGACGAAAGTGGTTACCAATTGCGTACATGGCGTTTACTCGAATCAAATGTAGGCGCAACATACAATAACTTTGCCCATCTTTCAGGGTTTGTTGAGGCGTCGCCTTCGCTTGCTCCGTGTACAAATTTCGTCGCAACCGATACGGGCATAACCTGCGCCGACGACGCGAATGCTGACTTGTTTATTGATTCCGTGAATCCACTTTGCGATGAATATAGCGATATCTTCACGAATCCAGATTGTCGTGAATTTTACGATACCGCTGGAGGAATCCATTACCGTGAATGGTCTAAAACGGTGAGTGTAAGTGCCACGTGTTCTGCGTACCGCAAAACCGATATTGCTGGACTTGGCCGCGATGACGACGCAAATGCTATTGATGACGGCCTCGAAAATTGCCAAGCGTCAGGCGGATACTTTGTTCCTGGCACAAATGATTGCCGATATTATGGAAATGCAGGCGAAAGCGTAACATGTGCGGAATCACAAAATGGTTGCCGTGAATTTACGGGTGGCCGATCAAATAATTCTCGTGTGGTTACTGAAGAATTATTCGAAGAAGACGGGTTAACAAATTGGCAAACACAAAGTGCCGCAACGGTTACTTATTCAAATGAATCTCTTGCTGCTTCTGGGCATTCCTTGCGTTCGGCAGGAAGTGGCGTGTGGACATTTGCCTATAATCACGGAGCGGATTGTACTTTGCCCGCAGGTTGCCCTTCGGTTGGTGCGGTGCTTGGCGGAAGTTGTACCGTTGCTTTTGGTGAACGGTTCTGTGGCGAATTGCATGATCAAATCGTGAACGGCAAAACGTATACCGTTTCATTCTGGGCGCGAGGAACGGGAAGTTTGAATATTGGATTAGATTTTGCTGCAGAAACAGGTGCCGTAGGAATCGATCAATCGTTTGGTTCTGTGGCCCTTGGTTCAGATTGGCGTGAGTACACGCTTGGCCCAATCGACGTACGTTTTGCAGGAAGTGCTGCGGAAATCGATGGCGCATCACTTGCGTTTTTACCAGCGGGAACAGGCGTCTTTTTCCTCGACACCATCGTGCTTCGAGAAGGTGAAGGAAATATCACCCTTATTAAAGATTCTTGGAATACGCCAGCTTCTTGCGACGTTAATTCACAAGGTCAATTCACTCCACAATTCCACCTTGGCTGTAGCGCATACCAATCGAGTACAGGCGGAAACGTGGCATTAAAATCATTCTCTCGTCTTTGTAACGAAAACGATGTCGGGTGCAATGCGTTTTACACCACGCAACAATCACAAAGTCCGCATGGCGCTGTGTATAACGGGTATTGCTCTACGCTAAACGGAAATCCATCAAGCGGAACAACCGATTGTTACTTGCAACAACTTGGAGCTTCTTACAATACACAAAGTCCAATGCTTTGCCGTATTTTGAATACCAATACCGAATGTTCGTTTAATACCGATTTCAGTTTGAATGCGAGTGATTTAATCGATGCTCGTTTTGCGCATATTCGTTTTGCGCCTGAAACGCAAGTGGTAAAAGCGGATTCCGACATCTTTATTATTGCCAATCGCGATAATACTTGCGCAAAGGGAGGTGCTGGTTGTATGGAATTGGGTCAGCCGGTGCGTTCGCCAGATCAAAGCCGTGTAACTGAATGGCAAACGGTGTATTTGAAAAATACGCCACAGGATTACGACACCATTTTATGTAAGGATGATCAATTAATGTGCGAAGCGTATACGGCGCAAAATGGTGGAACGCTTTTCTTCCAAAGCCCAGAAAATCGACTTTGTGAATACAAAACCGATGTCCGCATTAATGGCGAAGCGTATACGGGCTGGTTCAAAAAAGGCACCGCAGAATTCTGCTATGGAACAGGAACGTGTGCCACAAGCGGTATTGCTTGTTCGTCGGATTCGGATTGCCGAGTGGCAAGTGGCGTTTGTGCGCAAACAGGAAATAGCTGTACCAATGCAAGCGATTGTAGTGGAAATCAGGCTTGTGTGAATACTTCGCAGGATTCTTGTGTGATTTCTAATCCAAGCTATTTGGTTGGTGGAGATTATTCTGGCGTTTGGAAAAATGGCGACGTGCAATACGATGGATGGGTTGGAACATGTACGCAAGAATGGAATGGTTGTAGCGAATTTGTGGATGAACTCGATATTAGTTCGAATGAGCTATATGGCTCAACAACGGGGGAATCGTATTTCTTTGTAAACAATGCCCGTTTGAATGAAGATGATTTGCTTTCTGGTCAGCGTTGTAAAGGGTTGGTGAGCCAAAAACTTGGTTGCGGATTATTCCGAGATACAGGTTCGCCTGCATTAACCTCAAATTCGAGTGCAACCTATATTGCAAGTGTGCATGCCGATGAATTATATGGCGGCGCAGCATTTGATTTAGTGCGTCCAATTGATTGTTCAAACCCAAATGCATCAACAGTAACGCTTCGTAATGGCACAAGCGTAGACCTTTGTGCGCAACGTTGTGGATATGACGCTGGATTATTAAAAGATATTACGG
>CAYZYJ010000005.1:21523-23933 GCA_964482565.1 uncultured Gammaproteobacteria bacterium | reverse complement strand
GAGCCTTTTGTTCTTTACACAAAAGCCTCTTTTCGTTTTTTAGGAACCGGTCGCACCCCGATTTGCTTGCCGGGCCCACGCGTCCGTGCCCGAGGCACGAAAAAATCGACTCTCCCCCAGATATGGGGGAGCTGGAGGGGGCGAAGCATGCACACCAAACAAAATACGGCCCTTTCGAGCCGTATTTTGTTTTTACCTTACAATAAGATTCTTAGAATCCTACTGCGCCGCCAGTAACCGTAAGGTTCTTAACGAGGTAAGCTCCCCAGTATTCCTGTGCAGAGTTAGATACTGCAGTCGTTCCATCATCTTGCCAGAGCAAAGATGTTGGCATACGAAGTGCCGTATCGTTATCAGCAACAGCTTCTGGAGTTGTTCCGAGGTATCCACGAACAACGGTAAGTGTCGTACCAGAAGGAACAGCGGTTACAAGCATACGTTCTGCGGTACCAGCGTGGAGAATGTCTCCTACTGAGTAACCAGCAGAGCTGTCTACTGTAATCGTTGTAGCTGTAGCGGTAGCATTACCGTTTACATCACTAGCCGTAAGGAAGGTGCTTACGATCGGATCCGTAGGAAGCGAGAACTGTACGGAATCATCCTGTACAGAAGACGCACCTGTGGAGTCGAAGTAAAGAGCATAGGTATAGGTTGATCCTGCTGGTACGATCTGCGGTGTTGCAAGACTCAAGCGAGCGTAGTGAACTACGTCCGTTGCGTCGGTACAAACTGTTCCGTCAGATGTAAGCAAGGTCCATTCAGCATCAGCAGCGTCAAGAGATGTTGTCGTTCCAACCGTTGAAAGGTTGTAAAGATCAAAGTCAGCTTCTGCGATTTCTCCGTTTCCAACACCACCCTGGTCACAGAGATTCCATGACGAGGTAGCGTTATCGGTTGAACTCATCTTGAACATGATGTTCTTCAATACAACGTCCTCACTTGCATGAGCAGCAACGTTGAATCGGAACATTTCACGGTCACCTGGAACAAAGTTTGAACCAGATGGGCTTGCGCTAGAAAGTGAAATCACTGGACGTGTTTCACGAACAACGAAAGGTGCTACCGCGGTTGCATCAGATACATCAGCCTCGGTCAAAGTAGACCCAGAAGATGAACCATCAGCACGGAATCCGTCAGCTGTATCGCCGTCAAAAGCGATACGAACACGTTCATTTGATGTTGCTGAACCACCCGAATTTCGGTCGGTTACAGGAACATTTACGTAAACGCTAACGGTCTTTGAGCTTCCTTCTGCAACGTGCATGTCAAGAGACGTGAACTTGGCACTATTACCAGTCATAGCAATAGACTTTGTTCCCGTTGTTCCATCAGCCTTAGGGTAAGCAATCTTCACCATTGCAACGTTATTTGCATAATCGTTTGCAGCGAGTCCATTCAATTCAGCTTGTGCTTCGTAAAGCGTAAGCGTCTTTACATCGAATGATTCATTTGATGCGGTGAATTGGAAAGCAGATACCAAGTTGTCGTTGGTTCCTGTCAAAAGGAAGTCAGCGCTTGGTGTGCTTGAAGATTCCGTAACAGAAAGGGTTCCCTTTTCGGTTACCGTTACTGCAACCTGAGCGTCAAGATCAGCGTCGACATCTGAAGTTGTGTCATTGATACCTTCACCACCTGTTGGAGGAACAAGGGTAACGGTAGGCTCATTGCTATCGTCGTCCTGAGCAGTAATGTCAGCACTTGTCAAAAGATCAAATGCGAATACATCGTTATCTGTATCAGATACGTTAGCAACGTTACACTTCAATGTAAGTGTTTGAGAAGCACCAGCTGCAACTACCAAGTTAAGTGTGTTGAACACAACCTTTCCTGTTGTTGCTACTGATTTTGGACCGTCTACAAGCGTTGCGCCACTGTAAAGTGAGCAAGAGCTTAGGTAGTCTTCGATTTGGAATCCGTTCGCTCCTCCTGCAATCATTTCTGCAGCATCTGAATCGTCACCAAAGCCTGAGAAGGTAAGGTTTGTGATTGTTATTGGAGAAGCATCACCAGCGGTGAAAGTAGCACCAAGGAATGATACACCGTTTGTACCTTGTACAACCGTTGTAGACGTTGGAGCACTTGCAAGCTGTACGGTAAGGCTAGAAGCCGTTACGCGGTGAGCGTGACCTTGAATGTCAGAAGAAGGAACGATACCTGTTGTTACAGTGTCACCATTCTGATCTTCAATCACCAAATCACCCATCAAAAGCTTCGCACCAATACGTGTTCCGTCAGCCATATCGCGGTGGATATCTACTGAAACAGCAAGTTGAAGGGTTTCACCCGCAGCAACTGTAAAGTCATCAGAGAAAGCTACGGTTTCATCAGCGTCATCTGTTCCTGAAAGTTCGTTTGAACCCATCAAAACAGCACCTGTTGCAACGTTAACGATTTTGATATCGGTAAGGTT
>CAYZYJ010000005.1:0-21423 GCA_964482565.1 uncultured Gammaproteobacteria bacterium | reverse complement strand
GCGGTCAAGTTGAACTTGAAGATCTGTTGATCTTGTGAACCACGAGCAATATCAGATGATGAAGGACCGTTGAATGTGATTGTTACATCTCCACCTTCAACAGTTGAGTATGAACAATCACCAGTTGCGTCTGCACAAGGAGTTCCGTCGTAGCTTCCAGATGTCGCACCGATATCAGCAGAAACGCCGAAACCGTATGTTGCACCGATTGCTACTACGTCAACTGACTTGTCGATCGATACCTTTACAGCATCACCATTTTTACCACCAATGTCAGCAGAAACCGTCAATACACGGTTAGCTCCCTTCAAAATAGAAAGTGGTGAGTTAAGGTCGAACTTCACAAGACGGTTACCAAGGAAAGATCCAGTTCCCAAAAGGGTTGAACCCTGCCAAAGTTTGAAGTCTGAGTGATCAGCTGCATTGTCGATCTTCAAGGTTACTGCCTGAAGATTTACATCTTCTACAGAACCAGCTGTTACGCGGAATTGTCCGATAACGTGATCGTTAGCACCGAGTTTTGGATTCACGATTGTTCCGTTCTTTGTAACAGTTACGCTTCCGGTAGCTACAGTTGCCATCGTGAATACGTTTCCAGTTACTGGGAATGAACCTGTTACTGAACCACCAGCAGTAACTGCAGCGGCATTAACAAGACGGAATTGAATCTGGTCTCCTACGTTTGCAGAACCAGAAACTTCAACGCGAACCGTAACGGTACGTGTTTGCCCAGGAGAGAGTGCCAATCCAAGGTTGTTAAAGGTTACTGTACGTGTTGTAGAGTTTACAGAACGAGCATCGGTCAAACGTGTTGTACCTTCGTAAAGGTAAGCGTTTGCAACGTTTGAAGTAGCTCCAACGCCACTCATTTCAAATGCAAGGCTTGCTACGTTTGCTGCAGAAGCTCCACCCATAAGGTTTACGCTAAGAACAGCAACCGAGTTAGCACCCTGTGGAAGCGTAGCTCCCGCTGGGGTTGAAGATGAAAGAGATACGTTTACACCACCAGTTACTGCTGCTGTACAACCCGTCTGAGACGCGTCGGAAAGATCGCAGTTAAATGAGGTGATAGCTGATCCCGAGGTCAAAGAACCATCGTTGATTCCTGTTCCATCGAGGAAGAAGCCAGCGCGGAGGTTATTTGCTGAAAGTCCAGCATCCGTTACCATAAGCTTCTGGCCACCCCATGCTACGTATTTGTCTGAACCATCCATGTAAAGCATACCGTCAAATGCGGTAGCTGACATGAGTGATGAACCAGCTGAGTAATCTACGAAGAATACATCAGCAACGTCATCAATGTTTTGATTCCAGTTGCTTCCAGCATATGCCATTGCAACAGCTTCGGTTTCAATCCAGTGGATTTGACCATCGCGTGCTACAGCGTATGTTTTTGGATCAGACTGGATTTTGATCCAGCGTGAACCAGGTCGGTACACAACGTTCCCACCAAGCGGAATGCTTGCGAGTTCGCTGTCTGAGATGGTTTGCACACCAGCAAAACTGGTGAACCATGTTTCATATGTCTTCAAGTTCGGGAATGTGTATCGAGAACCGTCGTATCCGTAGAAGTATACGGTCGAAAGGGAGCCCTTAACGAGCTGACCAGCCGACGCCGCATGTGCTGCCTGTGGGACTGCAAATGCTGCGATACCTACTGCCCAGAGAATGGTTGCTCCAGCAACGAGTGCTGAGAGAACACGCTTCGAGGACGAAGTAAATGCGTTATTCATAATTGAATGTGATCCTTTTTTTCAGGTTTATAGTGTGAAGAATGCTACAGCCTTGCGGCTTCGACCTTTTACAGTAACATTCGTGCTAACGAGAGAAGGAAGCGCTTATAGGCGCTTCTTACGGAGCCCGCAAAGGCACCGAGAGAAGCGTTTATAAGGAAGATTCCTTAATTTGTGCCTGTACCGCCGTACTAATGGCGACTTCGAGTTCGGCAATTTCGAGTTCGAGGGCAAGTAATTGCTTATCGATTTCACGCATCACGGCAAGAGCATCGCTATAACCACCGGCAACAAGTAAGTTCATGGCTTCTGGAACATCGTCTGCCAAGCTTTCAATGCGATAGGTCAGCGTTGGATCAATCGTAACTTGCACGTTTTGCAAAGTCGCGGCGCGCTGCAGCACGTTTAACCGTGCAAGTAAATGCGTTTGGCGAATCGTTACCGCATTCACCGATTTACGAATGCGCGTTTCCATATCGGACCTCACCACTTGTTCGCCGACTTCTTGTTTCTTTTCTACAATCGTATTTTCTACTTGATGCGAAACTTCTCGTGTTGATTCTTGTGTTTCAACCACTTGAGTATTGGTTGATTCGGAAATCCCGATATGGCCACGCAAGCTTTCGTTTAATGTACCGATTTTTTCGTCTACCTTTGTTGCTACCGCCAAGGCGTCTTTATCGTTATCGTTTGCTAATCCTTTAATTCCCTCCCCTGCTCGCGACACTTCGGTTTTAAAGGCGCTTAAGGTTTCGGAATAATATTTTTCTTTATCGGGTCTATCGCTTGCTTGAATGGCTACCGCTTCGCCAAGTCGCCTTTCGGCAAATTCGGTGTGCAGAACCGCTTTATGTTCGCGTGAAGTAAGGGTGAGTTGTGCTTTTTCTGTGGCAATTTTGACGCTGTATAATTTATCACCAGGCAAACTAGAGGCAGCATTTACACTTGTTAACCAACCGCCAAGTAGCACAAATAAAACCGTTACCGCTACAGGAACGGGAGCTGAGATGATTTCTCCAATCGTAAACCGAATATACGCTGGTTGCCATTCCCGCGTTTCTTTTGTTGATTCTAATAATTCGTGACCAATCGCTTGCAACATTTTAGAACGTGCATTCAAACGCTCAATACTCGAAGCGCTTCCCGCCCGAGGATCGTGTTTAAGGTTCTTTAATTGTTGTAAGAGTTGTTTTGACACAGTTATTTGAGTTTTTGCTCTAACGCTTTTCGCGCTCGATGCAAGAGAACACGTATCGTATTTGGCGTTTTTTCTAACGCTTCTGAAATTTCTTTCACCGACATTTCGTCAATGAATCGCATCACGAGAATATCTTGATACTCTTCTTTCAATTCCTTAATCGCGACAAGGATTCTACCAACTTGGTCGCGTGCATCGATTTCGTCGTTGATATATTGACCTTCTTTTGACACAAGGTCTTCACTCAACTCTTCGGTATGCACACGAGCGCGGTAAAAATCCGCAATAAGATTTTTGGCGATGCGATAGAATAACGCCCCACCTTGTTCTACACGACTTGATGTCGCATATTCCCAACCTCTTAAAAAGACTTCAGCCGTTAGTTCATCAACATCTTCCGAAGCAGGAAGACGAAAATGAACGTATCGACGAATGCGCGGATAATAAATATCGTATAATTCCGCGAACGCATTCGTGTCTTGATACTGATAAATCCGAAAGAGGAGAAAGCGTTGATGTTGCATCGACATGTAAGTAGTCGCAAAAATCGTAAAAACATTACAGTTGTCTAAAAACTTGCCTTATTTTAGCGAAGTGCGCAAGAGGCAAAATGGAAGCAATTGACCATTGACCATAAATTGACTACGCTAGAGTAGACAAACAACATTATGGCAACAGCTATACGATTAACCGTTTCCGAAGCGGCAAAGATGTTCGGAGTAAGTACACGCACCATTCGACGCGCCATTGCAAAACAAGAAGTTGGCTATATTGTGGTGCAAGGCCGGTATAAATTAGATTTTGCTTCACTGTTAAAATGGTCGCAATCAAGTACAACGGTACGCAAAAAGCGCGATGCCGGCGGTATTGGTCAATTTGTAGAAAAGTGGCGGATTAAAAATACCCTTTATTCCCCAAACCCAGAACGTACCAAAACAGAAGCTGAACCAGAAAACCTATGAAATGGTTAGCGAGAAAACAAGATGCCGAAGCATTTTTGATTCTTTCACGTTTGCCAAATCTCCCCTTTTTCTCGGCCATTAAACCAGATGCGCATTCGTTTCAACAATCAAAAGAAGCGTTTTTTGCAAATGGTGAAACGCCTGCATTTACGTTTTCACATGCCTATACCTGCGACACACACACTTATAACCAATTGATTCAAAAAGCTGAGCAGCAACTCGTTCGCCTTGTGCTGAACGATAATTTGCGCCAAGTATATGAGGAAAAATTACAGGAATTGCAAGAACGTGCGAATTTAATTGCAGCAATTGCGAACCGTGACGACGAAGCGGTAACGCATATTGCCGACGCACTTTTTACCACCCCATTTCTTTCAACTGATTCGCTTATTACCCTTTTGCGAACACAAACAACCCTTCCAAATCCTATTGTGCAATCTGAAGCGCGCATTAATGCCGCCGATTTTAAACATGCCGTACAATTTTTATTGGATTATTATAAAATCGACGGCGTTCACATACGTATTACCGATATTGAGTCAGTAAAAATTATTCATCTCGTGCGTACCAATACTTCAACGATTTTGATTCCAAAACATCTTTCACTCACCTATACTCGCGCCATTAAATTACTTACGCACGAAATTGAAGGGCATGTTTTGCGCACCGTGAATGGTAGAAATAGCCCGTATGCTCTTTTTGCTCGCGGATTGCCAAATTACAGTTTAACCGAAGAAGGAATCGCTCTTCATTTACAACATAGCGTAGAAGAAGCACGGACAAATTATTTACCAGGATTACTTGATAGCCTTGGAATTTCAATCGCCATGAATACAACGTTTAGCGAAACATTCGACCAACTTTTTGCCTTACGAAAAGAATGGTGGCAAACCCAGCATCAAGAATCAAAAAGCGATGAGGAATTAAAAGAGGTTATCTGGAGGCATATGCTGCGTTTTTACCGTGGTATTCATGCGCCAAATAAAAAAGGTTTGGTGTATTCGCGCGACCATATGTATTTTACGGGCCACGAAATTGTTCACCAAGCGCTCAATCAAACCGTTTCCCTGCGAGAATTATTTATGGGCAAAGTAGGACTGCATCATTTGCCACTTTTCAACGAAGTGAATTTAGATTATGTAAAAGTCCCGGAATTTTTAGCACGCGTCGCGCTAGAACGTTAAACGAAAAACCCGCGTCAAGGAATGCCTGACGCGGGTACGTTTTTTTTAGCTCAGCTGCAGAACGGCATTCAGCCACCGTTGTTTGATCGTCTCGTTTTCTTCTGCCAACTCTACCTGCCGAGCAAAGGCTAGCCGAAGTAACTCCACTTCCTTTTCCGAAACGTCGGTGCATTTCATTGCCCAACGTGCCGAAATCACCGCCTCGTCCACAATCACCACTTCTTTCACTGTATTTTGATTGATGCGTCGCCGACCCATCAATCCCCGTGAAAGCATGGCGATAATTGGTAACTGCTTCGCCTCTTCTACCAACTCAGGAGCAAGAGCCTGCGGCATTTCGCTCACAAACCACGCCACACCTACGGCAATGGCATGCAGGCGCGTAGCGGCAATATCGTCACCAATGCGCTCGGGATTCTCCGAGTACCACATCGCGCAAGCGAGGTAGTGACGTACTCGAACGTCAATACAAGCATAGCTTAGCGCCATTGGCACGCTGGGGCGTTTGCGAATTTCGTTCAGCAATTCTTGCCACTCAGGATTTGGTACAGGATGCCGAGCGCTAAACGTGAGCGGCATACGTTTGCACACATCGAGCTGATACTCGACCGCATCCAAATCCATACCATCACCACGCAATGCGGCGGCGGTTCCCATAAACCCCATTGCGCCTTTCGCATACAGAGGTTCGAGGGCTTGCAGGCAGGCTTCGCCTTGTGCGCGATGTTGACTGGCCGTGTAAAAGGTTGCGAATGGCACCACTCCACGCGCTTCGCTCACTTCGAACTCTCCGTGTACCATGTCGAAATGCACCTCATCAACATCACCTTTCGCGCGAATCACTTCCGAATAACGAAGCAATACCGCATGAACCATTTCAAAGGTCGTCTCGCAAGACAACCTTGCATGAAAGGTTGCAAGATGTTGATGATCGTGGTCGTGATGGTGATTATGCGAACAATTACCACCGTGAACCGCGCACGACGTTTTCACCGCCGTATACCGAATGCGTTTCTTGAGCGACATCACATCAAGTGCATCCGATTCACTCATTCGCACCATGTATTTGCCGCGCTTTAACGCAAACGCTTCCGCTTCCGACTCCAACCTTTGAGCATTCACCTTGGTCACCACGGCAAGATCGCTTGCAGCAAGATGGGAATCTGTCACCCCAATCGCTACATTTCGCGCAAAGTGCATACCGTCAAACACCGCAACCACAAATGGCACCACCTGCGCACGCGCCAAGGTTGTCAGCATTTCCTCCGCATCTGTAAAACCAATCGGCTCCACAAACGCGATATCCACCTTGCCGTTTAAGTCCCTTACACGTTCCACGAATTCTTCCGAATCCGCACAGCCAAAGCACCCGCCCGTCATTGCAGCGACATCGGCATACGCACCCATATCGCTCGGCAAATCGGTCGCGCACTCTGCGCCGTCATCGTTGAACACAACCGCTAAACGCATTTCTTCCCCCCACCGACGCACGGTATTCGCAATCAGAGTCGTTTTACCAGCACCGGCCGCGCCAAGCACCAATACAAATTGTGTCATCTTTCCCCCTCAGGCTCTTCGGGCCCGCAAAACCCTCCTACTTTGCGCGCCCGAACAACCTCTACCCCTCCCATTTCGCTACTCTCTTTTCATCCATGAAAAATTCATGCTTTTGCCACTCTTGTAAACACGCATTACTTGCAATTGCAGTGCTTACCTCTTCTACATTAAAGATAGATAGCACTGATTCATCATCCGAAAATACCTCACTATTTACCCCTTCCTTTTTCAGCCATTCGTCTAAAAAGGCAAATCGTTTCGCACAAATATCGCCAGGATCCGAACAATGCTTTTTCAAGTCGCCCCAAGTACGTATTTCATGAGGAGTTCCGGCGTACGCCAGAAGCTTATATTTCAACCAAATCGCAGGTGTCGCAAAAGTCATTTCATCTGAAATACGCTTTTTCCAAACAGCAAACAGTTGCACATCGTCGGTTAACGCATGCGCTTCCATGCTTTTTACGCATTCATATTCTTCTTTTTGAATCAATAATCGCTCCACCGCTTTCTGTACGAGCGATTCTAAGGTTTCTTTTGGCATAAAATCATCGAATTAAGAATAAAATCGCTTGGATGTTCTTCCGCTAAGCGATAAAAATACGCATCAACTTCAGTGCTTACTTCATCGTACAGTAATGTTCTCGCATCTTTTGCGCTTCTAATCAGCACAATTGTCTCTAATGAAATTGACTGAAACAACTGTCGATACAACTCCGCTTCTCCCGCTTGCGACTTCTCGATTAATCCTGCAACAAGCACCATATCTACACCTCGATAATCAGCATAATTCATTGCATCTGCCTTTACCGCATGTATATACGAAGATAATTGAAGCGCATCAATCACCTTTCCTGACAAGGCAATAGCCTCATCGTCTCTGTCTACAAGGGTCACCTGTACCCCAAAATTTTGAGCGAGAAGAATAGCTGTTAACGGCAAGGGGCCAGATCCCAAAAACACCACATGCGACGGTAAACGCTTCGTAAGAGATTGAAATAAACGCATCTCTCGTTCAACCAAGGTGCGGTAATGGTGATAGTACAAAAACGTCTCCATGGTTTGTTGAGGATTTTGTGAGCAAATAATTTTTTGTGCTTCGTATTTTTCAAGGTGATATTCCCCTTTTGATGCCTGAGCACGAAGGCTCTTTTTACAATACCGATACGGAAATTCCTGATGTAAATTTGGATTTGCAATTACACGATTCACCATAAACGAAAAGAGCCCATTCACTTTTTTGGAAGGGGTAAAGTCATTCACCGCCAATAATCGTGAAACGGTAAAAATGTCTTGCGCAAGAGTAAACATGCTAAATGCAATAATATTACAGTTGCAATAATATTGCATTTGTGCTAGTATTTGTCAACTATGACGCTTGATTTACGACAATTACTTCTCAAAAACGGCCTAAAAATTACCTCCACGCGATTGGCTATTTTAACCTTGCTCGCCGAAGGCTCTCGCCCAATCGGTATTACGAGCATGACAAAACAACTAGAAGAACAAAAAATTAGTCATCCAACCATTTACCGGAATATTTTGAAATTTGTCCGCGCTGGCATTGTGCGACCAGTTCACCTCCTGCACGGGCATGTAGACTATGAATTGATTGGCCATGAAGATACGCATCGGATTATTTGTGTATCGTGCAAAAAATTAGAAACGTTTACCCATTGTGGTATGGAGGATTTAATGGCATCACTCGCACAATCGAGCAAATCTTTTGCCGTCATTTCAAACCACGCACTTGAGTTTTTCGGCATTTGCAAAACCTGTCACGCAGTAAAACCGGCATAAACACAAAACCCGCTTTTCAGCGGGCTTTATGCTCTCGTTAGCGTTCACGCGCGGAAAGGTAACCCTCTCCATACGCGAGGCCTTTAGTATACATCATCTCCCAATCTTTCGCCAAGACCTCTTTTGCAAACTCGCCTTCAGCAAGCGTTCGCCCTGTATGACCAAAAGCTGCCGCCTCAAGGGGATTGGCAATGAAAGCTTTCATGAAAGCGAAGAGTTCTTCGTTATTTTTTGTACTCATTTGAGCAAATTCGAGTCGTCGATCAGAAACGGCACCTTGTTCGCAAATCACGGGCCTGCCAAAAGAAAGCGCTTCTAAAACGGTAGAATCTTGCTGATTTGCTGAGGTAAAAAAGAGATGAGCCAAGGCGCCTGCAAATACCATGCGCATGGCGTCGCGTGAAAGTGATTTTATAAACAATGTGTCACAGTCAACCGAGTAACTTTCTCGTCCGAGCACAATCAATTTTACGCCTCGTTTTTCTTCGTGGCTTAAGGTTTTCCACAACGTAATAACTTCGTTCAATGTTGTTTTATTCGTTGCTTCTGCATGCAGAACGAAAAATCCAAAAGGCAAAACATGAAAGGCAGAGAGCACGCGCGAATCAATTGCGAATCGTTTTACAGCAATTCCATAAGGCATAAATACGGGAACGATTTTGCAGGTTCGCAAGTAAGGCTTTTGTAAATTTGCGTCGTGAACAATGATTTGATCAACAAAAACGGTTAAAAGCGAATCAGCAAATGTTGGCGCGTGCAGGCCTGAATAAATAAATCGCGCATACGGGTGAAACAAGCGAATGATTGGCGCAAAGATAAGCGTCGAATCAACAAAGTGCACCGCGTCGATGCGAGCAAAACACGTATAAATAACCGCTAGTGACTGCTGAAAAATGTTTGCAAATGGCGCAAGTGTCATGCCGTCAAAAAGACGTTTTTTTGACTTACCATTGAATACGCGCACATCGTGCGATTTCGCCAATTCCCCCGCCATCGCAAAAAACGATTCTGTATGAGGTGCTTGAATTGATGGGAGAAAAAAATGTATACGCATAAGTGATTGAGAATAGGCTAACTTAGGCGAAAAATGGCTTTTTGTCAACGGGAAAACCATAAAGTTATCCACAGGCTGATGATGAGTAGAAAAAAAGAAGACCCCGGTCACCACCTTGAATGGTGGGCCGGGGCCAGTTACGTTTAGCGGTCGACACCAACGAAGTGCTGGTTGGTCGCCACGTGCACACGGACGCCGCACACATTGCTCAGGAGCTCACTCCGAAGCAAGTTTACGTTCGCCGATGCTCCACTTTGCGTCACGACGCGGAGCTGAAAGGCCGCTGCCGACACCGAGAGCGACATATTATTGCCATTCCCTGCGTAGGTTTCACGAATCACTCTTGCGCTACCACCCGTCGAAGCGTTGAACTCCCAAACCTCGAACCACCGAATCGAATCGGTGAGACCCGAGGCAAGGTTGAGATCGCCGTTGACGAGTAGCTGCACATACGGATTGTTCGTCGTGCCTTGGTGCGTACACGAGAGATCGAACAACGGTGCGCCCGTGTCCGGAACATCGTCGTCGTCCTCACCCGTCGAACCGCCGCCGGTATTACCCGACGTGCCACCGCAATCCCGATCCGCTCCGTCGATCGCACCATCGCAGTCGTTGTCACGACCGTCAGTGCAGATTTCAGGGGCAAGCGGGTTCACTTCCGGCCGCACGTCATCGCAATCGCTTGCGATTCGTACGCGATTCAACTGAGGCACGCAGCTTTCCAGCTTATCGTTCGCGTTCCCGAAGCCGTCGCCATCGCGATCGGCGTACCAGTAGACTCCGACCACGCCCTCATCGATGAGGCCGTCACAGTCGTTGTCTTCACCGTCGCACAACTCCGATGCGCCGGGATAGGTGTTTTCGGTGGAGTCGTCGCAGTCGCGGTTGTTCCGAACGAAGGAATCGTCCGGCGCGATACAGCTCACCACCTTGTCTCCAGCTCCGTAGCCGTCGCCGTCGAGGTCTTCGTACCAGTTATGAAGGCCGCCGTTGTTAGGGCTGCCATCGCAATCGTGGTCGATATTGTCTTCACACACCTCAGGATGGTCTGGGTGAACATCGTTCCGACCGTCATCGCAGTCGGTATTGTCGCTCACCCAGCGACCAAAGGCAGGTGCAGCGCAGGAAGAAACCGGCGTTCCGGCTCCAAACCCGTCGCCGTCGCCGTCGAGGTACCACGTTTTCGCACCGGTTGCACCGGCTTCATCCACCAGCCCGTCGCAGTCGTTATCGATGCCGTCGCAGACTTCGCGCGCCGCGGGGTTAGCCGCAGCAGAAGCGTCGTTGCAATCGTCATCGTTTCCGACATGAAGCTCGCGGCGGATGCATGCGCGAACGGGGCGGTTTTCGTCGCCGAAGCTGTCGTGGTCGGCGTCCATGTACCAGGTTGGCCGATCCACCACGTTGGTGTCGGCGTCGTCGATGCGGGTGTCGCAGTCGTCGTCCACGCCATTGCAGATCTCGTCTGCGCCGGGGTGAATCGCACGATTTGCGTCATCGCAATCGTCGCCATTGGCAACGAAGCCGACGGGCTGCGCGCACGCCTTGGTTTCGGGCCAGGGCTTGCCGTAGCCGTCGCCATCAAGGTCGCGGTACCACGTGCCCGCATCCACTGCGTAGTCATCGCGCGCGACGCCATTGCAGTCGTGGTCGATGCTGTTGCACCACTCGGGCGCATCGCGGTAGATGGTGGCGTCGTTGTCCTTGCAGTCGTCGCTGTTAGCAACGTACCCGCTCGGCTGGCTACACGCCCGCACGTTTACGGCGGGGTTGCCTTGGCCGTCGGCGTCGGCGTCGCGGAAGTAAACCGTGGCGTCCACGGGGTCTTCGTCCACCTGCCCGTCGCAGTCGTCGTCCGCCCCATTGCACCGTTCAGGCGCGCCGGGGTAGATTTCGTCGTCGGCGTCGTCGCAGTCGAGGCTTGCACTCCTACGAGCGTGACCGTCGGGCTGCGAACTGTGGCAGATGAAGTTCGACTTCGTGAACCCGTCACTGTCCATATCAGGAGACCACTTCAACTGCCCATTCGGGCAATCGCCGTTGTCCAACTCGTCGGTGTCGTCGACTTCGCTGTCGTCGTCCTCATCCTCGCTGCAGTCGCGAGCACGGTCGGGGTCGTTGTCGTCGCAGTCGGTGCGCAGGTCTGGCCTGCTCGGGTGATTTCTCCACCCGTCTCCGTCTGCGTCGATCCACCACGGGTAACCTTGCTCGCATCCCGTCAAAAACAAGAATGCCAAGAGCGTATGCTTCAACATGTGCGCCTCACTTTTTTTCGGTGTTTCTCTAACATCTATCGAGCGATTCGTGCCGGCCAGGGCACACCAATCACTCCTTTTTTTCTGAATTGTGAACGTGCGTCCTGGCCTCATAAAAAGGCTCATATAAGCACTTTTATGACAACATGACGGCGAACAATTTAATGCATGTATTTAGCATTTTTATGATTTTTTGTCAAGGTTGGCGGAGTTTTTCGTTTGACACGATTCTGCCACCATGATAGATTCCTTGGCGTAATTGATAAACAAACGGTATGAAAACCGGCATTCACCCAACTTATCACCAATCAACCATTAACTGCGCTTGTGGCGCAAGTTATTTAACAGGTTCAACAAGCGAAACCATCGCTATCGAACTTTGCTCTGCTTGTCATCCTTTTTACACAGGAAAGCAGAAAATCGTTGACACAGCGCGTCGCGTTGAAAAATTCGAAGGTCGTATGGCACAAAAAGCCGGCGATGTACTCGACAGCAAAGCAAAAGCAGACAAAAAGGCTGCTCGCGCAAAAGCTCGCGCAGACAAAAAATTGGCTGCAGAAACCATCCGTTAACAACGGTTTTTAAACACCCCATCGCTTTTCTCGCTGGGGTGTTTTATTATAAGCTTATTCTATGAATTATACCGACAAATTAATCGAAAAACGCAAAGAACTTGCTGAATACGAGGCTAAATTGATGGATCCTGCTGTTTTAGGGAATCAAAAAAAGATGCGAGAAGTGAATCAAGCGTATCAACGATTGAAATATGTAAGCGATATTGGGGCAAAATACGAGCATCTTGTAAAAAGCATCGAGGAGTCGAAAACCATGATGCAAGAAAACGACGCCGAACTTGTGGCATTAGCTCAAATTGAGCTAGAAGCCGCGGAGTCGGCCTTTCCTGCCGCGGAACAAGCATTACGATTAGCCTTAATTCCGCCAGATCCAGCAGATAAAAATGATGCCATTGTAGAAATTCGTGCCGGCACCGGGGGCGATGAAGCTGCGCTTTTTGCGTCTGATCTTTTCCGTATGTATCAACGCCATGCAGAACGCCACGAACGCAAGGTTTCAATTCTTTCGGAAAGCCAGAATGATTTGGGTGGATTTAAAGAAATCGTTTTTGAAATTACGGGCGAAAACGTTTATGGCGATATGAAATTTGAATCTGGCGTTCACCGTGTGCAACGTGTTCCTGCTACCGAAAAACAAGGCCGTATTCACACGTCTACCACCACGGTTGCTGTGTTCCCAAAGGTTGAAGAAGAAGAATTTTCCATCAACCCAGCCGACCTTTCGATTGAAACAACGACCGCCACAGGAGCCGGCGGACAATCGGTAAATACCACTTATTCTGCCGTGCGTATGGTGCATATTCCAACCGGAATTATGGTGTATATGCAAGAAGAACGTTCGCAACGTCAGAACCGTGAAAAAGCCCTCGAAGTGATTCGTGCGCGCGTTTACGCCTATGAACAAGAAAAGAAACGTGCCGAAATGGAAGCAAAACGCCGCAGCCAAATTGGTTCAGGCGACCGCAGTGAAAAAATCCGCACCTACAATTTCCCTCAAGACCGTGTAACCGACCACCGCATTAAACAATCATGGCACAATCTTCCACTGATTTTAGATGGAGATATTAACCATATTCTTGCCGAGCTAAAACTCGCAACCGAACAAGAACAATTGGGCTAATATGACCATTTTGGAGGCGTTAACATGGGGCGAAAATCAGATTCGCGAAACGATAAAAGAAAAAACGCATGGGGGTCATAGCGCGAAGATTGATGCGCAAGTTTTGCTTTCATTTGTGTTAAAGCAAACAAAAAGCTCCCTCTTCGCCCATTTTAATGATGTAATGAACGATAACGATTTAGAGGCTTACCAAACGGTTATCGCGAAGCGAAAATTACATGAACCAATTGCGTATATTATAGGCAGTAAATCGTTCTATGGTCGAGATTTCGCCGTGAATCATTCCACCTTAATTCCCCGCCCTGAAACAGAATTAGTGCTTGAATGCGCCATAAAAGAAGCTGGTTCTGCAAAACATCTTTTCGATATTGGTACGGGTTCTGGAGCGATTGCTATTTCACTTGCGCTTGAAACGGGAAAAGCGGTAAAGGCGACCGATATTTCAGTGCCCGCCGTAGAAACCGGAAAAACGAATGCCACTTTGCATGGTGTGGAATCTGCCGTTTCGATTCGTACGGGCGATTTATTGATGCCGTACTTAGACGAAACACTTTTTGGCGACGTATTGATCGTTGCGAATCTTCCCTATTTGCCAGAACGATACAAAAATCACATGGATAAAGATGTGCTTGATTTTGAACCTGAAACGGCGCTCTTTTCTGGTATAGATGGGTTGAATCACTATGCAGCATTATTGCGCCAATTATCGCGTTATCACTTTCGTTTTCAAGGAGCAATCACCTTAATTTTTGAAATTGATCCAACACAAAAAACAAAAATTGCGAACCTCGCGAAACTCAATTTTCCAAATGCGAACATTGAAATCGTGAACGATTATGCGAATAAGCCACGCATTGCCAAAATAAAAATCCCGCAGTAAATGCGGAATCTTTATTTATTCTTGTGCCGTTGCTTGGCTCAATGCCGATACAACGTGAATCCATGTTTTGCCAGGATTGAGCGGAACTTCTTTTCCACTCGCATCATAGAATCTCAATCGTTCTGTACCTGATTCTTTTTTCCATCGAATCAAGGTATTGAGTCCATCTTGTGCCAATAAAGCATCACCCTCAGCAATTGTTTTTACACTGCGTCGACCAACCGAATCAATGGTGCGAATATCGGTTGCAATCACCACCACATTATTCACTTCAATCACCGCGCCGTCGTCCATCTTCATCACCGATGCGCCTTGTTTGCGTGTATAGCGATTTGATTCTTTATCGAAATCCCACGTAACGTCATACGTATTGCCGTCTGCCATATCTACCCGCAACGAATTCTCGCCCTTTGCGCCCGTATCGGTTTTAAAAAGCGTTGCGCCGTAAGTTAAGAGAGTTTCAGGATATTCTTTGAGTGCATTGCCTAAACGGGCAGACGACGTATACACATTATGCGGAGCGTATCGACCGCCCGTTGTTTGCCGCCAATAATACTCACTTTCAAAAAACTGATCCAAATCTTGAATCGTTTTTTGTGCGATTAAAGAAAGAGCTTCTGGCGAACCGCCAACATGGCCATAAATCGCTCCAAACTCCTCCGCCCAATCGAGGTAGTACGGACGAGCAGAACGAATTGGTCCAAGCTTTTCTACATTATCTTCTTCAGAAAGAAAGACCACAAATCGTGGAATATTTCCTTCAACCGGTGCTTCAATCACAAGAAATGCTTCGTTCACGCCAGAAAGGGGCCATGCGTCAGCAGCATTTTCCACCATCAGCGCGAATACACGAGGCAAGGTTGTGAGTTCAGCATCAAGTACCATTCCCGTTAATGGATGACGCAAAACCTGAACATCTTCAATAACTTGAACATTTTCAACGTCTTCAACACTTTCCATAAGCGGAGGGTTTGAACGCGTGAAGGCAATCACGCCGATAATCACGAGTCCAAGTAATACCGCAACAAGAGCAATTATCGAAGTCCGCGAGAACGGCGCGCGTTTTCGAGACTTATGCACAAAAGAAGCGAGCCGCGTTAACGGCCCGTTCTTTACGTACTTCGCAAGGATTTTGCGAATCGGTTTCATATTATTTCTTTACTTCTTTCTTCGCTTCTTCGTCAGCAGGTTTTGCTTTCAAAACTTCTACGGCATTTACATCTCCTTCAACAGGAGCGCTCAATGCGTCGAGTTCAGCCTGATCGCGAGGAGGAGCTACGGTAACGATTACGTCGGTTGCGTCATTCAATACTTCTACGCCAGCACCAACCGTCAAATCTGATACACGGAAAACGTCATCGAAGGTTTTAAGCACAGAAACGTCTACTACGAATTCACGAGGCAAGTCGTTTGGAAGCGCACGCACTTCGATTTCTTCGATTGAGTGTACAAGCGTTCCGCCCAAATCTTTCACAGCAGGAGCAATGCCGGTAATTTCTACGCTCACCATTGCTTCAACCGTCTTTGACATGTCTACACGACGGAAATCCGCATGAGTCAAAAAGTCGGTAAGTGGATTGCGTTGCAAATCCTGAATCAAAACATTGTGCTTTTCGCCGTTCAAATCAAGAACGAGCACGGTACTTTCTCCAGCTTCCGAATAGGCTTTTTCAAGCGCATTGCGGTCTACTGAAATATTTGTTGGTTCAGTTCCAAAACCATACATAATAGCTGGAACAATGCCTTGCTCACGCAAAGCGTCGGTTTCACGGCCTCGAATTTCTCGCGCCGTTGCTTGAATCGTTAACGTTTCCATATTTTCGTCGTTTAATTGCGCGTATTTCACTTAATTTTGAGGAAATTGTCAAGTTTTAGCCCTGAATGAGCCATAATCACATCATTTGCATCAATCGCTTCGGCCTCCCAGAAGCGTTTCATTTCAGCAAAATCGCAATCTATTTGCATGGCAACGCTATTCGTTCCCCCATCTTCTTGCCAAATAGCAAAAAGTTGGGACGCGCCACAAGACTGGCATGCACCATGAAAGATAGCGTCTTCCATATGTCCTTCTAGTGTTTTAAGCGCATTTTTAGGCAAAAGCGCTTTACATAAAAGGCAATGGAATGTTGTTTTTAGTCCTCCTTTTTTAGAAAAGCTCATACGTCAAGAAAATTATACCACGCTTCCCACGCGGTCGGCTGGGCGTTCGTGTACCGCAATACTTTGTAAAATTCCTACCATAAGTAAAGAAATGAGAACAGAGCTTCCGCCATAACTCACAAAGGGCAATGCCACGCCCGTTGCAGGTAAAATAGCTAAGTTTACCCCAATATTCACGGTTGCTTGCACAAAAAGAGCGCCAAATAACCCCGCTGCTAAAAAGGCGGTAAAATGATCTTTTGCGCGTGAAATAAGCACAAGAATACGCCAAAACAATAATCCAAACGCTAAAAACAAGACCATCACCCCAATAAACCCTAATTCTTCTGCAATCACCGCAAAAATGAAATCCGTTTGGCTTTCTGGCAAAAATTTCAGCTGACTTTGCGAACCAAAGCCAAGTCCACGCCCAAATAACCGCCCGGAACCAATGGCAATTTTGGCTTGCAAAATATTGTATCCGCTTCCAAGCGGGTCGAGCATTGGATCTAAAAACACCATCAACCGTTCTTTTTGATAGGTTTGCAAAAAGAAAAACCAGCCAAAAATCACCGCCAATACTCCCGCCACGCCAAAAACCGCCCCATGATACCAACGAAAACCTGCAAAAAACATCACTGTGAGCCAAATACCAAGCAATAACGTTGCGCTTCCCAAATCCGGTTGCATCATGGTGAAAAAAAACGGAATCGCTGTAATCGCGCCACTTCCAATAATTTCTCGCCAACCAAAATGACGTCGCGCCTGTTCACTAAAATACCGCGCTAATGCCACAGCAAGAGCAATTTTCATAAACTCAACCGGCTGAAACGAAAATGGCCCGAGTAAAAACCACCCCGTTGTTCCACGAATATCGGCGCCAAAAATCAACACCAAAACCATCAATGCCAATCCGCCAATATAAATCAGCCGTCCCAAGCTTTTTAGTTGAAAGTAATTGGTAAAAATAAGGGCGCATGCCCCCACCAATCCAAGTGCATAAGCAATAAGCTGTTTTTGCACCAAAAAAAATCCACTCCCCTCGCGCGAAAGTTCCACCGAATAAATGGCAGAAATGCCAAGCGCAAATAACATAAAAACGGCAATTGCCAAAATCATGTCCATGCGTTGCAAGCGGCGAATAAGTGGCATCAAAACCATA
Organism: uncultured Gammaproteobacteria bacterium; assembly: GCA_964482565.1. Classification (GTDB taxonomy): domain Bacteria; phylum Patescibacteriota; class Patescibacteriia; order UBA9934; family UBA9934; genus CAYFMS01. The sequence goes on along the minus strand of CAYZYJ010000005.1, from coordinate 3,807 downwards.
GAACCTGATTTTGACATAGCGGCGCCTTTCTCGCAATCATTTCCCTATCTCCGTCGTTCAATCACATCTCGCAAATCGGTACCCGTTTCACCGATTGGCGCAATATAGGCCGATTCGTCAAAAAAGTTTATAGACGGTTGAACCAAAACAGTCCCTGAAGGTGGCGCATTTTGAAACCAGTTCACGGAAATTTCACGTGATTCACCCGCCATTAAACTCGGCACCGTAATGCGTGTGGTTCCTGCAATCACGCCGCCGCGCGAAATCTCTACCAAAAACACCGCATTGCGATACGAATACGCCGAATCATTTACAAGGGTAAACGTTGAACGTGGAATTTGCGTTGACTCAAGCGTTAAATCGTTTGAATAAACTGCATCGAGAATACGGAAATTGTTGCGGTCTTCCATCCACACAGAAAAATCTGGAGCGACATGCGCATTCACGCGCCGCCATGTGAGATTTTTTACAACCAGCTCGGCGTCGGTTGGGCGCACAGCAAATGCTTGCCGTAACGAGGCAAGTGGTTTTGATTCACTAGGCATTAAAAATCCCGACTCTTGTTTTGTTTCTCCTTGCGAAGAAACGAATTGATACGTTATTTCTGCATACCATTCCGCATTTGGATTTTCCACCACAGCTCGAAAATCGTAATTACCGTCTCCACTTGCAAAAACATCGGTTCGACGAATCACAAGCGCATCGGCTTGGCGATTTTGTGAAAGCGCAAATTGCGCCGCCGTATTATTGCCAGTTCGTGCCGCCAAACGCCGATCAATCACCGAACCAACCGATAAATAATAAGCAAAATAAAAGAGCGCGCCGAGCACCAGCAAAATATCGAATACAACCCATGCGGTGAATAACGCCTTTTTTAAACGTGGTTGCGCCTCGGTAATAAAAACTGCACGATTGTAATCGCGCTCTGCATCTTGATATTCAGGATTTTGCCAAGATTCCTCCTTCTTCATACAAAAAGTATAGCACAACTTCGCCTCCTTGTTTACGATTGCCGCACATGATAAACTCGGTTTGTTGAAAAATATTTATGGCACAAAAGAAAGCATCGAACGAAAAGGAATATTCCGCAAAAAGCATTACCGTGCTTGAAGGATTGGAACCTGTAAGAAAACGCCCTGGAATGTACATTGGATCAACTGGTCCGCAGGGTTTGCATCACCTTATCTGGGAAGTTGTTGATAACTCTTTCGATGAAGCCATGGCCGGCCACGCATCTAAAGTAGTGATTCGGATGCAACCAAATAACTGGATTCAAGTAGAAGACGACGGCCGAGGTATCCCTGTGGATATCCACCCCGAGCAAGGCGTTTCTGCCCTTGAACTCGTTTTGACCAAATTGCATGCCGGAGGAAAATTCGGCGGTGAAGCAAGTGGTTATAAGATCTCTGGAGGATTGCACGGTGTCGGCGTTTCGGTGGTAAACGCGCTTTCAGATGAACTCGAAGCAACCGTTTTCCGCGACGGTAAGATTTGGGAATTGAAGTTTAAAAAAGGTGTGCCACAAGGCCAGGTAAAAGCGATTGGTAATTCACGCAAGCGTGGAACCATTATTCGTTTTCATGCCGATGCATCGATTTTTGAAACGATTGAATACAATTACAAAAATGTCATCGAACATTTGCGCCAACAAACGTATTTAACGGCTGGCGTGCATGTGGAGGTTTTTGATGAACGAGAAGCACAGCAAATTCCATACGGATTCTATTTCGAAGGAGGCGTTTCTTCTTATGTGCGTCATTTGAACACCAAAAAGGAAGCAAAACATCCAAATGTTTTCTATGTTCAAAAGAAAATAGAAGAAATTACGGTAGAAGTCGGCGTGCAATACACCACCGAATTCCACGAAGCTGTGCACTGTTTTGCCAATAACATTACCAACCCAGATGGAGGAACCCATTTGGCAGGTTTTCGCGGTGCTTTAACTCGTACGCTTAATAATTACGCTCGCGACAAAGGCTACCTCAAAGAAAAAGATGTAAATCTTTCGGGCGAAGATGTGCGTGAAGGATTAACCGCCGTGATTAGCATTAAAGTTCCAGAACCACAATTTGAAGGACAAACAAAGGGAAAATTAGGAAATCCAGAAGCACGCGCTGCTGTAGAATCGGTTTTTGGTGAAGCGTTTCAAATCTTCCTCGAAGAACATCCTAAAGACGCAGAAGAAATTATCAGCAAATGTTTACTTTCCGCACGCGCTCGCATGGCAGCACGCGCAGCTCGTGAAACCGTTTTGCGAAAAGGCGCACTCGAAGGATTGATGTTGCCAGGAAAATTAGCCGATTGTTCTAATAAAGACCCAGAAAATTCTGAGCTCTATATTGTGGAGGGAGATTCTGCTGGAGGAAGTGCAAAACAAGGACGCAACCGTGAAAATCAGGCAATTCTTCCGCTTCGTGGAAAAATCCTCAACGTAGAACGTGCACGACTCGACAAATTGCTCGCAAATAATGAAGTGAAAAATCTTATCATTGCCCTTGGAACCAATATTGGTGAAGGATTTGATTTGAAGAGTTTGCGTTATGAACGCGTCATTATTATGACCGACGCCGACGTCGATGGTGCGCATATCCGCACCTTACTTTTGACGCTTTTCTACCGTCATTTCATCGAGCTCATTAAAGAGGGCCATGTGTATATTGCCATGCCACCGCTTTACCGCGTGCAAGTAGGTCGCGAAGTGCGTTATTGCTACAGCGATGAAGAAAAAGATAAAGCCGTAGAAGAAATGACTGCCGGAAAAGTAAAGAAAACGGAGGTAAAGGTAGAAACCGACGACGAAACGGGTGATGCCCTTGAATCACAAGTTATCGAAACTGCTGGCGTAAAGGTAAATATTCAACGCTATAAAGGTTTGGGAGAAATGAACCCTGAGCAGCTTTGGGAAACGACCATGGATCCAAAAACGCGACTCATGAAGCAGGTGACGATTGCGGACGCAGAAATCGCAAACGAAACCTTCGACATTTTAATGGGAAGTGAAGTGGCACCACGCAAAAAGTTTATTCAAACGCATGCCAAAGAAGTAAGCAATTTGGACGTGTAAGTAAATAGAGCCGGCATTAGCCGGTTTTGTTTTTGAACGTTGCGAAAGCAAAATCGTAATGATAGAATAAACGTATGCCAAGCGAAGAACAATCTATTCAAGAAATTCTTGCCAATATTCAAGCGAATATGGCGACCAAGAGCGATGTCACTTCTATTCAAAGTGATATTGCTTCGATTAAAACAGAAATCACTTCTGTGAAAATTGATATTTCGTCCATGCAAGGACAAATACAATCATTAGATGGGCAAATGCAATCGTTGCGAGGACAAGTACAATCGTTAGATGGAAGATTGAACTCAGTTGATGATCGATTGGAATCGTTCGCAACAAAGGACGATTTGGAGTCATTTGCGACGAAAGATGATATTGCCTCAATTCATAGTCGATTAGAATCGTTTGCGACGAAAGATGATATGGAAGAATTATTCAGCGCCATTAAAGTTGATTTAGACCAAACAGCTACAAAGGCTGATTTAACGCATAGCACCCAAATATTGCAGACTGATATTCGAAAAACGGAACATACGATTCTTGATAAATCCGACGACAAGTTAAACGATCTAAGGGGTGATTTGATTGCAACACTTCGTAAGGGTAATCAAAAGCTTGTCGCTCTTATTGAAGTTTTAGCACAAAAGAATGGACTCAATCAGGCAGAAACGCAAAAACTCCTTTCTCTACAGCCTTTTCCACAAACATAAACCCAACGCTTGCCCCCCCCAATTTCACTGCTATACTTA
>CAYZYJ010000004.1:6209-24982 GCA_964482565.1 uncultured Gammaproteobacteria bacterium | reverse complement strand
GTTGGAGCTGGAGTTGTAACAAAAATTATTGAGTAAAAGAACACAAGAAGGAAAAGGGTTTTTCGCCCTTTTCCTTTCCTGTTCTTCAAAAAATCGTACCTTATATGGCAGACGTAAAAAAAGACGAAGCAAAACAACGAATTCGTATCAAGATCCGCGCTTATGATCACAAAATCATCGACGCAGCTACAGAAACGATTATTCGTACCGCAGAACGAAATGGCGCATCTGTTCTTGGCCCAATTCCGCTTCCTACAGAAAAGCGAAAGTATACGGTAAACCGATCAACCTTCGTTCACAAAACGTCGCGCGATCAATATGAAATGCGTGTTCATAAACGCCTCATTGATATCGTGAATCCAACCGAAGGGACTATTGAATCCCTTATGACACTCAACTTGCCAGCAGGCGTTGACGTGGAAATCAAAATGTAAATTTAACCCGGGTTGCAGCCCGGCGTTCGCGGGAGGCGAACGCGGCGCTGTAACACACAGTCACTTACGGAAAAACCGAAAAGATAGATCCATGGCCAATGTGGCTGGAAAACCTTCTCGATGATTTAGAAGTAAGATGAAAGGAACGCCGTCCGATTAACAAATCACATCATCCCCCACAAGTCAGGTATTTTATCTGGGGCTAGAAGCCGTTCCACGTTTATTTGAACGTGTCACGACTTCTGGTTTTTTATGTGCCAGAGAAACTTCATTCATTAACTAACGAATTTCATCTCGTATGAAAGTCCTATTAGGAAAAAAACGTGAGATGACCCAAATGTTCCGCGAGGATGGAACGGTGGTGCCAGTAACGCTTATCGAAGCTGGTCCATGTGTGGTTACTCATGTAAAGACAAATGCAACTGGTACAAAGTCCGCAACGCTCGGTTTTGGCAAGAAAAAGAATATTGCTAAACCACAACGTGAAGACTGGAAAGAACTCGGCTTATTCGAAGTAACGCGCGAGTTTCCAATGACCGAAGAGGAAACCCTCGAACGTGGAAATATTCTTAAAGCGGATGTATTTACCGTAGGAGAATTAGTAAACGTTGTTGGTACTTCTAAAGGAAAGGGTCATCAAGGAGTCGTAAAGCGTCACGGGTTTAAAGGAAGCCCTGCAACGCACGGTCATAAAGACCAATTGCGCATGCCTGGATCTATTGGTGCCGGAGGAATCCAACGCGTATTCAAAGGAATGCGTATGGCTGGTCGCACTGGTGGTGATCAGGTAACCGTGAAGCATCTCGAAATTATCAACGTTGACACAGAAAATAATCTTATCGCCGTAAAAGGAGCTATCCCTGGTAGCCGCGGCAGCATCGTTTGCTTAAACGCAACGGAAGGAAATGTATGGCAGAAGTAAAACTCTACAATAAAGAAGGAAAGACTTCCGGCACGGTAACGCTTCCGGACGCACTCTTTTCTGTAACGGTTCGCACCGATGTTTTGCACTCAGCCGTTGTGGCGCAGAATGCAAATTCTCGTGTACGTTACGCACAAACAAAAGACCGCAGTGAAGTAGCAGGAACCGGAAAGAAACCATGGAAGCAAAAGGGAACTGGTCGCGCTCGTCATGGTTCACGCCGATCCCCAATCTGGGTTGGAGGAGGTATCACCTTTGGTCCAACGGCAATGCGAAACTTCGCCATGAAAATCAACAAGAAATTGCGCCGAAAGGCTCTTGCAATGGCACTTTCAAGCAAAGTGGCTAGCGAACAATTGATTGTGGTAGATGGTAATATGTCTGAACTTGCAAAAACAAAAGATGTTGTAGCACTTCGCAACGCTCTTCCAGGAGCTGGAAAGTCAACCATCATTGTTACTGCAGCAGATGACACAGGATTGATCCGAGCGGCAAAGAACTTGCCAAAAACAACAACACTTGGCGCAAAGAGCTTGAATGTACGAGACCTTTTAAAGTCTGAGTACGTAATCGCTTCAAAGTCGGCTGTTGATGAGATAACGAATACCTATCTTGCCTAATATGAGCGTTCTAGACCGATTCAAAAAAGAAAAAGAACAGCCAAAGAAAAAGGCTGCAGCAAAGGCAAAAGCACCTGCAAAGGCGAAAAAGTCTGCTGCGAAAAATGATGCAAAAGAAGAAGTGAAAAAAGTTGCGCCAAAAGCAAGACTTCTTTCTAAAAAAGCTTCCATGACCTTTTTAGCACCGCTTGTTTCAGAAAAAAATGCGCGTCACGCCGAAATGAATACTCTCGTATTCAAGGTTGATCCGTATGCAAATAAAACAACGGTACGAAACGCCTTCCGAGAACTTTACAATGTCACACCAGTTCGCGTGAACATTGTAAACGTTCGTGGAAACCGAGTGCGTTTTGGAAAAGTACAAGGAAAACAAAGTGATACGAGAAAAGCGTTCGTTACCCTTCCTAAAGGTGTACGAGTCGATATTTTTGAAGGAGTATAAGTATGGGAATTAAAGTCTATAAACCAACAACGGCCGGACGACGAAAATCAAGTGTTCAAACATTTGACGACGTTACCGTATCAAAACCGGCAAAACGTTTAACGGTTCACAAAAAACAGCAAGCTGGACGAAGTGGTGGAAAAATCACGGTACGTCACCGAGGAGGAGGAAGTCGCCGACATGTTCGCTTGATTGACTGGAAATTCGATAAAATCGATGTACCTGCAAAGGTTGCAACGATTGAATACGATCCAAACCGTGGTGCGCGTATCGCTCTTGTTTCTTATGCTGATGGTGAAAAACGCTACATTCTTGCGCCAAATGGCCTAGAAGTTGGCATGACCATTATTGCTTCTAAGGAAAAGGGAGAACCAACGCCAGGAAATCGTTTTCCACTCGAACGCATTCCGGAAGGAATGGCTATCTACAACATTGAACTTTCACCTGGAAAAGGTGGTCAGGTTGTACGAGGAGCTGGAACAAGCGCAATGTTACTCGCAATCGAAGGAGATTGGGCAACCGTACGCATGCCTTCTGGCGAAGTACGCATGGTTCCAAAGACCTGCATGGCTTCCATTGGAAACGTGTCAAACCCAGATTGGCGATTAGTTCGCTGGGGTAAGGCAGGACGTTCTCGACACCGAGGTATTCGCCCAACCGTTCGCGGTAAGGCAATGAACCCGGTAGACCACCCTCATGGAGGAGGAGAAGGACGCAACTCTATCGGTTTGAAACGTCCAAAGACGCCAACTGGTAAACCTGCTCTTGGTGTGAAAACACGTCGCAAACAACCGTCGGATAAACTCATCATCCGTCGTCGAAACAAAAAGAATAAGTAATCGTTATGGCACGAAGTCTCAAAAAAGGACCTTTTACCGACGCGAAACTCATGGAAAAAGTGAGCAAGCTTCGCATAGGAGATAAAACGGTCGTAAAAACATGGGCGCGACGTTCGACGATTACCCCGAACATGGTTGGATTCACCTTTGCCGTTCATAACGGAAAGGACTTCATTAACGTGAAGGTTGATGAAAACATGGTTGGACACAAGCTTGGAGAATTTTCTCCAACGCGTAAATTCCACCGTCATGGTGGTCAAGCCGATACGGCAAAGAAGGTTTAATAGAGTTATATGAATGTAAAAGCAAAAGCACGATTCATTCGCATGTCTCCGCGCAAAACGCGCCTTCTTGTTGGCCTTATTCGAGGCCGATCGGTGGCAGAAGCACGAAAACAATTACAGTTTTCTCAAAAAGATGCGGCAACGCCGGTACTCAAGCTTCTCAATAGTGCGGTAGCGAATGCGGAACACAACTTCAAACTCGATACATCAGCAATGGTGGTAAAAGAAGCGTTTGTTGATGAAGGTCCAGTAATGTACCGATACACCCCTCGCGCACAAGGTCGCGCAACACCAATTCGAAAGCGTATGTCTCATATCACTATCGTGATTGGGAAAGAAGAAGCGCCAGTAGAAAAGGTAAAAGCTGTAAAGGAAGTGAAGAAAGCAGCTAAGAAGCCAGTTGTGAAAAAGGCAACTACTTCTCGTAAGTCAAAGACCGAATAACGCATCCTATGAGTCAAAAGATTCACCCAAAAGTATTCCGCTTAAATACCATCTTTACATGGGATTCCAAGTGGTTTGTTGGCAAGCGAGATTTTGTAAACACGCTTAAGAACGATGTTCAAATGCGTGCTTTCATCAAAACAACCTTGAAGGATGCGCATGTTGATAACGTCGCGATTGATCGCAACGGAAATAAAATCAATATCACGATTACTTCTGGAAAACCAGGATTCATCATTGGTCGCGCAGGTTCAGGAATTGAGGATTTGAAAAAGAAAATCCAGAACAAACTTTTCCGTGGCAAGCGCGTATCGCTCAATATCAATATCAAAGAAGTACGAGATTCATCTCTTTCCTCTGAAATCGTTGGTCAGCAATTGGCAAGCGAAATCGAACGTCGTATGCCTTTCCGTCGCTCCATGAAAATGGCGATTGAACGCATTATGAAGGCGGGAGCAAAAGGAGTGAAAATCCAAATTTCTGGACGATTGAACGGAGCAGAAATTGCACGACGCGAAACTATTTCGCAAGGATCGATTCCTCTTCACAATTTGCGCGCTGACGTCGACTTTGCTCGCGTTACTGCACGAACCATTTGGGGAGCAATTGGAATCAAAGTATGGATTTACCGTGGAGAAATCTTTGCCGATCAGGTCGAAACGGCGGGGAAAGTTGAAAAGCCAGAACATCGTGGTCGTAGGAACCGTTAATTCACACAAAGGAAACAAGGCGTATGTTGATGCCTAAAAAGATGAAATACCGAAAGTTGCAGAAGCGCCGCTCAAAAGGTGACCGCCTCGCAACGCAAAAAACGAATGTCGCCTTTGGTGAATACGGACTCAAAGCGATGACTGAAGCTTGGGTAACCGCTCGTCAAATCGAGGCAGCTCGTCGAGCAATGACACGATACATTAAGCGCGGAGGAAAAATTTGGATCCGTATTTTCCCAGATCACCCAGTTACTTCTCACGGAGCGGAAGCACCGATGGGTAAAGGAAAGGGAGGTGTGGATTACTACATGACTCCAGTTCGCGCCGGCACTGTATTGTTCGAAATGGACGGTGTACCACGCGACCAAGCTGAAGAAGCGATGCGTCTCGCGGCACATAAGTTGCCACTTAAGACCAAAATTGTTGAACGTAAATAGTTGTATATGGAGTACTCGGAGTTAAAAAACAAGAAGCGCACCGAGCTCGAGAAAATGCTTGCGGAAGCCCGCGGCGTTCTCTACGACTATCGCGTGAAGCACGCTGTTAATCAGGTTCGCGATCTTCACACCGTGAAGAAAACAAAAAAAATGATCGCTCGTATTCTTACTGCGATTTCGCAAGAAGAAGCATCTAATTCGAACAACTAACGGAATATGTCAAACGAAAATACGACAAATCGACGACAGCTCAAGGGCGTTGTGGTTTCCGACAAAATGGATAAAACCGTTGTTGTTCGTGTAGACCGAACGGTTGTGCATTCAAAGTACTTGAAGCGTTTTACGGTAAGTAAGCGATTCAAGGCGCATGACGAAAAAAACGAAGCGAAGGTTGGAGATTTGGTAACAATAGAAGAAACTCGCCCGATTTCGAAAGATAAACGTTGGCGTGTTGTAACACAGAAATAATATGCTACAACATAGATCAATGATGAAAGTTGCCGATAATACCGGCGCTAAAAAATTGCAAGTGATCCGTGTGCTTGGTGGATACCAAAAGCGTTATGCACGCATTGGCGACATCGTTACAGCAGTCGTAAAAGAAGCTGCTCCACACGGCACAATCAAAAAGAGTGACGTTGTACATGCGGTGATTGTGCGAACACGCAAAGAAACACGTCGCACCGATGGTTCTTACATCCGATTCGATGAAAACGCAGCTGTTATCATCAACCGCGATAACAAAGAGCCAAAGGGAACACGTATCTTTGGACCGATTGCACGAGAATTGCGTAGCGAAGGATTCTCAAAAATTGTTTCACTTGCTCCTGAAGTCTTGTAATATCGCCATATGAAAATCAAAAACGGAGATACCGTACGAATCACGTCCGGAAAAGACAAAGGAATGACGGGGAAGGTAACGCAAGTCTTGCCAGCATTAAATGCTGTTGTCGTAGACGGCGTTCGAAAAACCGTAAAACACTTGCGCAAGCGAGGAACCATGCAGGGACAGAAGATTGAATTCTTCGCACCTGTGAACGTATCCAATGTTCGTGCTGTTGGCGCGAAGCAAGAAGGTCGCGTTGGATATAAGCATCTTGAAAAAGGTGGAAAGACAATCAAAGTTCGCGTAGTCAAAAAGGCTCGCGTACAAGAAGATCTCGAGTAATATGGCAACCTTAAAAGAACAATTCAATACAACCGTTTTGCCAACGCTTAAGAAAGAAATCGGTTACACTAATGCCATGAGTGCTCCTCGCATTCTAAAGGTAACGGTGAACACGGGACTTTCTGCAAAGCGCGACGCAAAATTCATCGAAGTGTTACAGCAAACGATTAAGCGTATTACTGGTCAAACGCCAGTGGTAACAAAAGCGCGAAAATCTATTGCAGGTTTCAAAGTTCGAGAAAATATGCCAGTTGGCACCATGGTGACGCTTCGCGGTGACCGCATGTGGGATTTTCTCACTAAGCTCGTGAATATATCCTTTCCTCGTATCCGCGATTTCCGTGGAATCGAAGAAACGGCTGTAGATAAGTACGGAAATTTCAACTACGGTTTCAGAGAGCATATTGCTTTCCCAGAAATCAGCGGAGATGAAATCGAGAATTTGCACGGATTGCAAGTTACGATCACCACTTCGGCAAAAAATCATGAAGAAGGTTTAGTCCTCTTCAAGGCTCTCGGGTTCCCGTTTAAGAAGAAAGAATCGTAATTATGGCAACGACTAATCAAATCGCCAAGACTCGTAAGGCTCCAAAATACGTGACACGAAAAGTGAATCGTTGCTGGCGCTGTGGACGACACCGTTCTTATATGCGTGCTTTCGGCATCTGCCGAATCTGCTTCCGTGAGCTCGCAAACAACGGTGAAATTCCTGGTATTAAGAAAGCAAGCTGGTAGTATGATGACAGATCCAATCTCAGACATGCTTACACGTATCCGGAATGCTTCTGCTGTACGTAAATCGTCAGTAGAAATTCCGCTTTCGCAGATTAAATTTGCGATTGCCAAGATTCTCGAATCAAAGGGGTTCGTCTCAAGCGTCGAAGTAAAAGAAGAAGGTATACGAAAAATCATACGCATTGGTCTTTTGTATGATCTCAGCCGTAATCCAAAGATTTCCTCTATCACTCGTATCAGTACACCTGGACGACGTGTTTACAAGAAGTCTAGCGAAATCGCACGTGTGCGATCTGGATACGGTTTTGCGATCATCTCAACGCCAAACGGTCTTATGACAAGTGACGAAGCTCGCAAGCGACGTCTTGGTGGTGAAGTAATTTGCGAAGTGTACTAATATGTCACGAATCGGAAAAAAACTAATCACCCTCCCTGCTGGCGTAACGGTTGCTCTTTCGGAAGAAAAAGTAACGGTTAAAGGACCAAAAGGTGAACTCGCTCTTGCGCTTCACCCACAGGTATTGGTGGAAGAAAAAACAAAAGAAAACGGAGATCGTGTTTTGGCGGTAACGGCAAAAGACGCTTCGGAAGACAGTGCAATTTGGGGAACAATGCGTGCCATTTTGGCAAACAATGTGAACGGTGTTGCAACTGGATGGTCAAAGATTCTTGAATTGAACGGTGTAGGTTACAAAATGAATGTAAAAGGACGAGCGATCGTAATGAGCCTCGGATTTTCACATGAAGTAACATACAACCTTCCAGAAGGAATCGATGCTGTCATTGAAACAAACAAATTAACCATTAGCGGCGTAAGTCGTGAACTCGTTGGTAAAGTGGCGTCAGAAATTCGTGGATTAAAGAAACCTGAACCTTATAAAGGAAAAGGATTCAAATACTCAGACGAAATTATCCGTCGCAAGGCCGGCAAATCTGCTAAATCAGATAAATAATATATGAGTAAGGCAATTACATTAAAACGTCATCGTGCAGCACGTCGTGCTATGCGAACGCGAGCAGTGCTCGCAAGCGTTTCCAGCCGACCGCGTTTGAGCGTATTTCGATCAGCTCGCCATATTTATGCGCAAGTAATCGATGACGCACAAGGAAAAACGCTCGCTTCCGCTTCGGATCTCAAGCTTGAGACGAAAGGGAAGAAGCCGGTGGAAATTGCTGCACTTGTAGGAACGACCGTTGCTCTTGCCGCAAAAAAAGCGGGAATTGAAGCAGTCGTATTTGATCGCGGTTCATACAAATATCATGGCCGAGTGAAAGCGCTTGCAGAAGCTGCGCGCGAAGCTGGTCTTCAAATCTAGCGCTATGGAAAAGCCACAGAAACAAAATCGAAACGCAGGGGATAAGCAACAGGGTCAGGGAGGAGATCGCCGAGGTCGTAGACCAAATCGTCGCCCACCGCAAGAACCTCGCGAATTCGAACAAAAAATTCTAGAACTTTCTCGCGTTACCCGCGTGACCAAGGGAGGAAAGCGTATGCGTTTCCGAACTTGTCTCATCATTGGAGATCGTAAAGGCCGCGTTGGAATCGGAATTGCAAAAGGAATCGACGTAGCTGCGTCGGTTGAAAAAGCATTCCGCCAAGCAAAAAAGAATTTGATTCATGTACCGTTTGTAAACGAAACAATCCCACATGCGGTGGTACAAAAGTTCGGTGCAGCGGATGTGATGATTAAACCGGCTCCAATTGGAACGGGATTGAAATCAGGTGGTGCCGTTCGCGTTGTTCTCGAACTCGCGGGTGTGCCAAACGCCGTTTCAAAGATTCTTGGATCAAGCAATAAGATCAATATCGCGCGTGCGACATTTGCCGCAATTCGCGATCTCGATTCCTCAAAAGCTGAACAAGCTCCAAAAGGAAAAGAAAAGAAGCAAGATAATAAATAGTATATGGCCATTGGTTTACACAACCTAAGTCCCCGACCGGGATCACAAAAAAAGAAGATGCGCGTTGGACGCGGTCTTTCGAAAAAAGGTGTGACGGCAGGACGCGGACAAAAAGGTCAAAAATCACGTTCAGGTGTTTCTAACCTTAAGCGTCTTGGTATGCGCAAGTTAATTCTTGCTACGCCAAAATTGCGCGGATTTACTTCTCCACATAAGAAGTTTTCTATCGTAAAGCTTCAGGACATCGAAACAAAGTACGCTCATGGCGGACTTGTTACTCCACGATCACTTAAGGAACATGGATTAATCCGCACCATTCAAAATGGCGTTAAAATCCTCGGAAACGGAGATGTAACGGTTAAATTGAAAGTGTCTGGTTGCCACGTTACGAAAGCTGCTTCAGAAAAAATTCTTAAAGCCGGAGGAGAAATTGCCGCATAAGAACTATGGACTTCACCAAACTGCTTCGAATCTGGAAAATCAAGGAATTGCGCAATAGTTTATTGTTCATCCTCTTTGCCGTTTCCGTCTTCCGTCTCGCTGCACATATTACGGTTCCTGGAATCGATGCTACGGGCCTTTCGGCTTTGCTTTCATCGAACCAATTCCTTGGATTGTTGAATGTGTTTTCGGGAGGAACGCTTGAAAGTTTCTCGATCGTTGCGATGGGTGTCGCTCCGTATATTACGGCGTCCATCATCTTCCAGCTTCTTGGAATGGTATTCCCTCAAGTTGAGGAAATGCAAAAAGAAGAACATGGAAGAGCGAAAATCAACCGCTGGACTCGTATTGCTACGGTTCCGCTCGGATTGATTCAGGGCTATGGAATCATCACCTTGCTTGGCCAGCAGGGAACCGGCGTTGAACTCGGTCTTACCGGATTCAACCTCATCCTCGCTCTCGTTTCAATGACAGCAGGAACGGTATTCCTTATGTGGATTGGTGAACTCATTAGTGAACGTGGTATTGGAAACGGTATTTCCGTGATGTTGTTAGCTGGTATTATTGCAGGTTTCCCACGATTCTTGCAGCAAACCGCGCTTACTTATACATCAAACGACCTTTTCGACATCATTCTCTTCATCGCTTTAACGGTATTTACCATTGTAGCGGTGGTTGTAGTGAATGAAGGCCAACGAAATATCCCGGTACAATATGCGCGTGGTGGGCAAGGAATGACAGGAAAAGTTTCTTCACATCTTCCACTTCGTGTGAATATGGGAGGAATGATTCCAATCATCTTTGCTATCGCACTTATCGTTTTTCCACCTCTCATTGCGCAATTCTTTATGAATGCGCGAACCGAAATGGTGCGAAAAGCGGCAGTGTTTACGCTTGAATTGTTCGGTAATAATGTGTTTTACGGCGTTCTGTTCTTCTTGCTCGTTTTCGCTTTCACCTTCTTCTATGCGTCGGTGGTGTTTAAGCCAGAACAAGTTGCAGAAAATTTGCAAAAGCAAGGTGGATTTATTCCAGGAATTCGTCCAGGAAATCCAACCGCTTTGTATCTTGATTGGGTAAAGAATCGTATTTTGTTCACCGGTGCGGTTTTCCTCGGTGTGATTGCGGTTTTGCCACTCATTGTGCAAGAAATCACAGGAAGTCAAAACCTTGTGGTTGGTGGAGCATCTATCCTCATTGTGGTTGCGGTTATCATCGATATGGTGAAACAAGCGGAATCACAAGTGAGCATGCGTCAATACGACATTTAGCCTTCAAGGCATCAAAAATCCGCGTCTTATGCGCGGTTTTTGATTTGTGTAATGTGTACGATTTCACTTGCGAAAACTCGGAAAAACCGATACCCTGAGCCATATGTCAAATGAAAAAATCAAACTGACTCCTTACGCACTACAAGGCGTTATCGGCTCGCTATCGTACGTCGATGAACATCATCGTGCGCTTCTTAAATCGGCACTCCTTATTTTACAAGCAAAAAAATCAGGACTCGAAGAACGCGAGGTAAATTCCATGTTGCGTCATTTGGAAGAAGCGTTTTTGATCACACATGGCACACGCGAATCGGTTATTAAGAAATTATTTGCCTCCTCATAAATATGATTAAGATTTTACTCCTCGGCCCACAAGGGAGCGGAAAAGGAACACAAGCGGTACGACTTTCACAAAAACTCGGCATCCCAGCTCTTTCTATGGGGCAATTATTGCGAGACGAAGTGGCTTCGCAGTCCGAACTCGGAGCAATGATTCAAGGATTTATTAATCGTGGGGAATTGGTGCCAGATGGTGTTGCACTCGACGTGTTAAAAGTACGACTAGCAAAACCAGATGCAGTACTCGGATATATTTTAGATGGTTACCCACGCAATCGTGCACAATACGAAACATTTGAAACGTTTGATGTTCCAACGGCGGTTATTGTTTTGAATGTTCCGCGCGAAGAATCATTAAAACGTTTAATGCGTCGTGCCGAAATTGAAGGCCGAAGCGATGATACGCCAGAACTTATCAATCGACGGCTCGAAATTTACGAAAACGATACCGAACCTGTTATTGCTGAATATGCAAAAAAAGAATTGGTGCATATGATTGACGGCATTGGAGATATGGAAGATGTAGAAAAACGAATCGATTTAGCCCTTCACCTGGCATAATATGGCACTCATAAAAACAATGGATGAAATTGCAAAAATGCGCGAAGGTGGCGCTTTGCTTTCGCGTGCCTTGCAAGCGGCAGCGGACGCAGCAAAACCAGGAATCAGCATGCGTGAACTTGATGACATTGCGACGCGTGTTATAGAAGAAGGCGGAGGCGTGCCATCATTTAAAAATTATCGTGCTGGCGGAACCGTGCCATTTCCTTCAACCATGTGCATTTCTCGTAATAACGAAGTCGTGCATGGGCTTGGCGACCGCGATATTGCTCTTGAAGAGGGCGATATTGTTGGACTCGATATTGGTTTATGGTTGCATGACCTCTGTACCGATATGGCGATAACCATTCCTATTGGAACGATTTCAAAAGAACGCTTGGCGCTTTTGCGAAATACGCGCGAATCCATGTATGCCGGCGTAGAAGCGGCGGTTGCAGGCAATACTGTGCTCGATATTGGCGCAGCGGTAGAAGATGTGGTGAATCCAAAATATGGCATTGTTACCGCGCTCGTTGGCCATGGCGTTGGTCATGCGATTCACGAAAAACCAAGCATTCCAAATTTCCGCACCGACGATTTTCCGAATATGACCCTTCAAGTTGGTATGTGTTTGGCAATTGAACCAATGGTTACACTTGGCACTGACGACGTTTGCACGCTCGAGGACGGATGGACCATTGCAACAGCTGACGGCAGCGATGCAGCACATTTCGAGGTAACCCTTGCAATTTTGGAATCGGGCCCAGAAATCCTTACCCCACAACCAATTATTCGAATTTAATATGCAAAAACCATCTCTTTTTCAGGAAATGATTTTACCGCTCCTTATTCTTGGTGGCATTATTGCGCTTGGCATTTATCTTGCCTTTGCTCCACAAGCGCCGGATTTGGATTATAAACCGGTAGATATTGGCGGTGGGTCGATTGAGGTTTCTGATCAAGAATCGCTTGAAGTAGTGATTTTGAATGCAACGCTCGTAAAGCCGGGATTTATTACCATTCATGAATCAATGAGTGGGGCACCTGCAAAAATTATTGGCATCTCACCACTCCTTAGTGAAGGAAGTCACGAAAACGTGGCGATTACGTTGACGCAAGATATGTTGCCTGGGTATAGCTATATTACGCTTTTGCATGTCGATAATGGCGACCAGAAATATGTGACCGAAGACGATTTGCCGGTTATGGTGAATGGTGTGGTTGTGCGCCCAGATTTTATTGCTATGCCAAGCGAACGCGCAATCGATTTACCTGGCACCGATATTACCTTGCCACTCGTAGAACAAGAGTAATATGCGATTACTCGGCCTTGATTACGGCTTAAAACGCATTGGCTATGCCTTATGCGATACAGAAACCCGTTTAGCCATTCCACTTGGCATTATTGAGGCAGAGAAAAATCCCTTAAAAACGATTCAGCGCATTATTCAAGAAGACGGCGTTGAGGCGATTGTGCTTGGCATTCCAAATCCAACGCATGCAGCACAAGGGCAAAAACAAGCGCAATTAACCGAAGCGTTTTTACACGCATTAACAAGTGCGGTTACTGTGCCGATTTTTACGGTAAACGAAGAAAATACGTCTTCAGAAGCACGTCGACTCATAAAAGAAGAAGGCGCGACGCATCCGATTGATGCCTTGGCCGCCATGCTTATTTTGGAAGATTATTTAGCGCAAAATCCGTAAACATGTCGTGGTCGAGCGTTAAAACGGAAGGGATTGTACTAACCTCGGCGCCGGTGCAGGAGGCCGACAGGCGTTATAAAATTTTGACGGCGCAATACGGTAAGGTAGAGTGTATTGGTCGAGGCGCGCTTAAAGGAAAAGCAAAACTCGCCGCGCATTTAGAGCCGTTTGCCGTCGTTAACGTAGAACTCATTGAAGGCCGACGGCGCACAACGGTGATTTCAGTCGAACGCAAAGAAGTATTTGCCACGCTGCACAAAGAACTCGACCATCGTTTGCTTGCAGTTGCATCTTTGCATTTACTCGAACGTTATACACGTGAACAAGAAGCCGACGAAAAATTATACAATGAAGTCCATGCCTGGCTGACGTTTTTAAATTCCGCTCCCTCACTTTCTGCGGCGCGTTCGGCGTTTTTACTTGGCGCGTTTTTATTACGTACACTTAAAACGCTTGGTTACGAAACGCAATTAGATTTTTGCATCGCTTGTGAAGAAGAAATTTTTCCACTTGCTTTTCGCTGGCATGGCAAAAAGGGAGGAATCGTGTGCACGGATTGCATTTTGAAAAATCAAGAAGAATGGTTTTCTGCACGTTTGGTTCATGAAGATATTATTAAATTATTGCGTTTTGCTCGTGAATCCACGCATATGGATTTATTGCGCCCGTCCTTGCAAGGCGAACATTTGCGTGAATTTTCGGCAATCGTGCATGAACTCATTTGTTTTCATATTCCGCATCATGGGGAACAGCCATTTTGGGAAGGATTATTGCTCGAATAGCTTAGCTTGAAAACTTCTTCTTTTGCGTGTAATGTAGGTTCATTCTCATTTATTTTATGCAAAGAATTTTTACTTCAGAAACGGTTACAAAAGTTGGCGAAACAGTTAAAGTTGCCGGATGGATTCATGCGCGCCGCGATATGGGAAAGGTCTTGTTTTTTGACCTGCGCGACAAAGACGGGCTTTTGCAAATTGTGATTGTGCCAAATGATTTGGGTGAAGCGGGTTATGCCGAGGCGTCACGCGTGCGTCCAGAATGGGTTGTCGAAATTGAAGGAATTGTACAGGCTCGAAGTGCAAAACAAGTGAATGACAAGTTACAAACAGGAACCGTAGAAATGCTTGCAACCTCGATTCGAGTACTCAACGAAGCAAAAACACCGGTTTTTGAAGTCGATAAAGATACAAGCGGAATCAACGAAGAAACCCGTCTTACCTATCGCTACCTCGATTTGCGTAGTGAACGCATGCATACAAATGTACGTCGTCGTCATGACGTATTTCAATTTATGCGCCGTCATTTAGATGCGCAAGGATTTACCGAAGTGGAAACGCCAGTACTAACAAAAGGAACGCCAGAAGGAGCGCGTGAATTTTTAGTTCCTGCACGTTTGCATCCGGGTGATTTTTACGTTCTTCCACAATCACCACAACAGTTTAAACAATTATTGATGGTTTCTGGTATTGAACGGTATTTCCAATTTGCAAAGTGTTTCCGCGACGAAGATCAACGTGGCGATAGGCAACCAGAATTTACTCAGCTCGACCTTGAAATGAGTTTTGTGGAGTCGGCGGACGTTATGTCGCTTATTGAAGGAATGCTTATTGATACCGTAAAAACGTTGTACCCAGAAAAGCGCATTCAATCATTGCCATTTCCACGCATGACCTATAAAGAAGCGATGGAAAATTACGGCAATGATCGCCCAGATATTCGTGAAGATAAAAATGATTCAAACTTATTGGCGTTTTGTTGGGTTGTTGATTTTCCGTTTTTCGAAAAAACCGATGAAGGCGAATGGACATTTACGCATAATCCATTCTCGGCAGCAAAACCAGAACACCGTGAAGATTTATTGCAAAAGCAAAATATTGCCGAGATTTTAACCACGCAATACGATATCGTTTTAAATGGTTTTGAAATTGGCGGCGGATCGGTGCGAAATCATACGGCGCAAGGTTTGCGAGCGGTGTTTGAAATTATGAATTTAAGTGAAGAAGAAATTGAAGGAAAGTTTGGTCATATGTTGCGCGCATTTGAATACGGCGCTCCGCCACACGGAGGATTGGCGCTTGGTATGGATCGTGTGATGGCTATTTTGCAAAATGAACCGAATATCCGTGAAGTGATTGTTTTCCCGAAAGATGGAAATGCCCGCGATCACTTAATGGGCGCACCAAGTCCATTGCCGGAAAAGGCGTTGAAAGAGGCGAATATTAAAAAGGCGTAAATGAAAAAGCGACCCCTTTTGTAGCGGGTCGCATACGCTTCGATTGAAGTAGCTGTGTGCTAATCATCGAAGTCTTCTGGAAATAGTGTGTACTCGATGAAGTCGTTGAAGCTCGGCCTCATGTCTTTTGGGCCAAGGTTATCTTTTTGAAATGCCTCGAAGCGTAACCAGAAACCCTCGCCTTTTTCAGACACTCTTTTGATAAACTCGACGAGCTCTTCCTCGGCATTGGACTCGACCGCCGTCTTGAGCGCTGCGAGGAGGAGGAAGCTGCCATTGGCGGTTTCTTCGATTAGCTCAGATAGGTTAGCCATTTCAGACTCCTTTTCTAGACGTACAGTTTACACGAAGCCTGCGTGTAACAGGGAAATCAACTTTTGATAACGGCTAATATTAGCAGAAATTACAGGTCATGTCAATCAAATAGTCGGGGGTCAGGTCTTGTTTCTTGCATTTTTAACGTCAGACTTTGTGTTGAGAGAAAATAAGTGGCATGATGTTTCTAAACTCATCTCTATGCAAAATCAACCGCGAGTTGGAATTGGTGTGATTGTTCTGGATGACGGTAAAATCCTGCTTGGAAAAAGGAAAAATTCGCATGGCGCTGGCACGTGGAGTTTTCCTGGCGGACATTTGGAATTCAACGAATCATGGGAAGTGTGTGCGGCGCGTGAAGTGATGGAGGAAACAGGAATCACCATCAAGAACTTACGTTTTAAAACAGCAACGAATGACATTTTTCACACCGAAGCAAAACATTATATTACACTCTTTATGTTGGCGGATTATGACTCTGGCGAAGTGCAAGTGATGGAACCAGAAAAATGTGAAGAATGGCGATGGTTTGATTGGAATCATTTCCCTGAACCACTTTTTGTGCCAATCGAGAATTTACGAAATACCGGGTTTGATCCTTTTTAATCGTTTTATGAAATACGAAAAATTAGTAAGGGACTTGATTCCGGCAATCATTAAAAGAGACGGAAGAGTACCGATAACTCGATTATTAGAAGGTGAAGAGTACGAACGAGCGTTAACGCAAAAACTGCACGAAGAAGTTGGGGAGTTTTTAGAAAACCCCTGCGTAGAAGAGGTCGCCGATATTTTAGAAGTCTTGCATACGATTTGTGCGGTGAAAGGTATTGATCTTGCTACACTCGAAGAAACTCGTCAGAAAAAAGTGTCGGAAAGGGGTGGGTTTAAGTTAGGTTTTTATCTTGAAAGCGTGGAGTAAATCATCATCGAATCATTCTTTATGACAAATAAACATTGCATTATTATTCATGGTTGCCCCGCAAATGCGGGTGATGTGGCCTACAATAAACATTGGATTCCGTGGGCAAAGAATCAACTTATTGCAAAGGGAATCAATACCGAAACGCCAGCAATGCCCATTCCTTGGCAGCCGGATTACGAACAATACAAAGCTGAATTTGAAAAGCTGACGATCAACGAGCAGACCATTTTAGTTGGACATAGTTGCGGGGCTGCTTTTTTAGTTCGATGGCTCGGGGAATCAAAAGCGACCATTGCAAAGCTGATTTTGGTGGCGCCTTGGAAAATCAACGATGAAGGCGATGATTACCGCGAAAAATTTTACACCTATGAAATCGATGTAACGATTGCAGAAAGAGTTGGTAAAATTGTGATGTTTACAGCAAACGATGAAGACCCGATGGGTAAAGATAGCTTGAAGATGTTTCACGATGCGCTCGGCGGCACAGTGATTGATCTTGAAAATCATGAGCATTACACGCAAAATGACATGGGAACGGAAGCATTTCCTGAACTCGTGGAACAGATTGTGTAATTCTCGTTCGTTTTGCATTTGCAGATCATTTTTTTTGCACTATAATGGCCTTATAATTTTTTCTCATTTCAGACAAATATTTATGTCAGAAACAAATAAGCTCATCCTTGCAATAATGGTCACGGCCGTTGTGGCAGGAAGTGGCGTATACCTTTTGCAAGCGATGAAGCCTCAGGTTATAGTCGAGCAAAAACCAATCGAAATTCTCACCGAGCAGCCTACGGCTTCAACCAATCAAACCGCACTCACAAATGCTTATTTGTCGAGTCAAGAATGGGGTCCAGAAAACGGGTCACTTGGCTTATTTATCTCATTCAAAGCCAATGGCACTTTTTCACAATATCCACAAGGTGAAACCGATGGGCTTATTGTAACTGGGTCATATACAGTTGTTGATAATAAAGTGGTGTTGAAACCAGAGCTTACCGGGGGACTTCCGTATGACGGTTCTGTTATTGTGCCGAATTCAATGATGCTAGAACAAGCAAACGATTCGTTATTTAGTGCAGAATATCTTGCGGAGAATGGTCGAATTGCTTATTGGAATCGGTCAAAGAATGTTGCCGAAGGTTCGTTAGTACGTTATGAAAATTATATTCTTGTAACAAATAATAAAAATCTTCAGCCAAAATCTCAAGGTGTGGCATTTGCTCGGCCGTTCGTTTACGATGCTAGCTATGAGTTTCTTTGGTGTGATACTGAATGCAGTCCATCAAGCCGAAGAATTCCACTATCTGAAGTATTTGGTAAAGCGGCGGCAAGAACGCAATTTAAAGATGAACTGAATGGAGTGAATGATTACTGGTATTTGGTAAGTATTGAGCGAGCGATTTACTCAACATTTACAACAATTGGTATTAGAACAATGGAAGGGTTGCCAGATTTTGTGTGGGTTCATGGTTCGAATTTGGAAATGCGGTAAACTCAGATTTTACGATAAAACAAAGTCAGACTTTAACGTCTGACTTTGTTTTGCCCGTTTTGCCACTATTTCGCTTATATTAGCGTTTCAAAGTCTGGCATTGATTGCGTTTCAAGTCGATCAATGGCATGATTTTAACAGACATTGAATCAGCGAAATCATCAATTTAGTGCGAAATATGGCGAATATGTTTAAGGCGACGAAAGCGAAAAGTGTGCAGGAATATTTGGATTCGATTCCAGAAGAGAGAAAAGAAGCAGTCTTATTTTTGCACGAATTGATTCAATCGATTTCACCAAAATTCAAAAGCTATTTCGCCTACAATATGCTTGGTTACGGTTCATTCCCGTACAAAAACTATAAAAAGGAACAAATTGAATGGCCGATTATTGCGCTTGCAAATCAGAAAAATTACATCAGCCTTTATGTTTGTGCGGTGGACGGCAAAAAATATTTGGCAGAAAAATACGCCAGCAAATTAGGAAAAGTGAGTGTTGGAAAAAGTTGTATACGATTTAAAAAGTTGGAAGATTTGCATTTGTCGGAATTGAAAAAGCTGTTAAAACAAGCCGC
>CAYZYJ010000004.1:0-6109 GCA_964482565.1 uncultured Gammaproteobacteria bacterium | reverse complement strand
ACGCTTTGCCTTTTGGCGTTAATCCGCTAAAATGAGTGCACTATGGCCTTTGTGGTTGAATCCAGCGGATTTTCGGGGCCTCTTGGGCTTTTGCTCGAACTCCTCGATAAGCGTGAATTGCAAATTCGCGATGTTTCGCTTGTCAAAATTGCCGACGATTACTTGGCGTATATTTCCGCAACCGATGTTCCGACCGAAGAATTAGCTGACTTTTTACTGGTTGCTTCGCGTTTGATTTATTTGAAAAGTCGTGAGTTATTGCCGTTTTTGCGTACTTCGGAAGACGATGAAAAAGTGGGGGAGCTAGAAGATCAATTACGCCTTTACCGACTTTTCGTAGATGCTGCAGGGCGACTCGAAGAACGATACGAAAGCGCTTTTCATGCATTTGCCGCAACCACACCACGCTGGAAAAAGGTAGAGAGTACGGAATTATTGTTTTCGCCAGGAAAAATGATTTCGCAAAGTGCATTGCACGATTCATTCATTAATCTGTTAAAACGACTCGAACCGTTTTTTGCGCTTTCAGAAACCTCGCTTGAACGCATTAAATCGGTAGAAGAACGGCTAGAAGAAATGCAAGAAGCGATTGCGGGCCGTGGTACAATGGCGTTTAAAGACATTGTAAAAAACGCAAAACGCAAGGCCGATGTAGTGGTGAGTTTTTTAGCGCTTTTGGAGCTGGTGCGCCGACAGGTTGTCAGAGTGTCGCAAACCACGCATAATGAGATTACCATTGAACGTGTATGACGATTCCCGTTTCCGCTCGCATTGAAGCCATTTTATTTCTTTCTGCAAGGCCGGTTTCTTTTAGTAAATTAGCCAGTCTTTTGGCGATTTCGGAAAAAGAGGTGAGTGCTGGATTGGCAGAATTAGCCATGCGGTTAAATGTGGCAGAATCGGGAATTCAGGTGGTAATTGCCGAAAAAGTGGCTGAACTTGGCACAAATCCTGCGCTTGCGGAATTACTTACTTCACTCACCAAAGAGGAATCTGAGGCAGAATTGACTCGGCCTCAACTTGAAACGCTTACGATTATTGCGTATCGCGGCCCAATCACAAGGCCAGAAATCGAACATATTCGTGGCGTAAATTGTGCGGTGATTTTGCGTAATTTATTGACCCGCGGTTTGATTGTAGAAAAAGACAGCAAAACCCGTTTGCAAAGTGTGTATACGCTTTCAACCGAAATGTTGCGACATCTTGGGGTGAATGCGATTTCTGAATTGCCGGATTATGAATCATTGCATCAAAACGCAAAAATTAGCCAAATGATTGATGCTATTATGAAACAAGAAGACGAAGAAGTATGATTGCAAAACTCTTCGGACAATTTATTTTAGCAGGACTTTTGGTGCAAACCGTACCAACCGATGCATCGACATTGGAATTTTTAGCGCGATCGAATGCGAATCAAAGTAGAGGATTGGCAGGATTTGTAGAAGAAATCGCTCTGCCGGAACCCGTTTTTGCAATAGCTGAGCAACGCGCCCTTTACCCGGTTAAAGTAGATACCGATTCCTATGGCGTAGTAACAACGGCAAAGAGCGTTTTGGTGAAAGATGCAAAGAGTGGCATGATTTTGCTTGGCGAAAAGCCGTATGAAATCCGCTCGATTGGAAGCGTTACCAAGTTGATGACAGTTTTGGTCTTTCTTGAAACCAATCCTGATTTAACGAAATTTGTAACATTAACGACCGAAGATATTGTTTACGGCGGGCGGATTTACTTATATTTCTCTGATGCGCTTACCTTGCGCGATGTGGTTGGAGCAAGTTTGGTTGGTTCCGACAATACGGCAACGAATGCCTTGATTCGCTTTTCAGGATTATCGGAAACGGATTTTATTGCACGCATGAATGAAAAGGCACAAGAACTTGGCATGGAAAATAGCACCTTTGTAGACGCCACGGGAATTAGTGCCGAAAATCAGTCCACGGCTTCTGAAGTGATTTTGCTTCTTGAAGCGACGGAACAGGTGCCGACCATGAAAACATTTATGCAAACGCCAGTCTTAACCGTCACGCATGCAAGTGGCCGATCGGTGGCGATTGAGTCAACGAATGGTTTGCTTCAAAGTTATTTGAATGAAGGCGAATTTAAAGTGATTGGCGGGAAAACAGGTTATTTACCGCAAGCCGGGTATGTGCTCGCAACCACGGTGCAAAAGGGTAGTGATGCGGTGCATATTGTAGTGATGGGTTCGGCAACCAAGGATACGCGCGTGAACGAGGCAAAAGGATTAGCTGCGTGGGCCTATAAAGTATTTCGTTTTCCAACAGAATTATGATGAATGAATTAATACAGTGGATTATTCAGTTATTTGAGGCATTTCCAAAATCGATTGCCACTATTTTGCTTTCCGCCTTACCAATTACGGAATTGCGTTTAACCATTCCAATTGCGGCAAATATTTGGCGCATTAATCCGTTCAATGTGTATTTATTGGCGGTGATTGGGAATTTATTGCCACTTATTCCGTTATTTTTTGGATTAGAGGCATTGCTGAAATTTTGTGAAAAGCGGATTCCCTTTGTCGCCTATATCATTAATCAGTCGGTTTTGCGGGCAGAGGCAAAAGTGAAAGAGAAGTATGCAAAATACGGCGCATTTGCCTTGTTTTTATTCACTGCCTTACCTTTGCCGTTTACCGGCCTTTATACAGCAACGCTTGCGGCGGTTGCATTAAAAATCCCTTTTAAATACGCCGCAATTGGAATCGTTTCTGGGGTATTAACCGCCGGAATAATCGTAAGTTTGCTCACTATTAGCGTTGATGTGTTTTTCTAGGATTACAAAAAACGTCCTGTAAAAGGACGTTTTTTGGTGGCGGGGGTGGGAGTCGGCTTCGACTATTAGCTCATCAGTCATTCGCTAATGTCTAGCCACCGCCTCAGCATGCAATCTGGTGATTGCATATGCTTCCGGCGTTCGACTCCCACTAGCAAGCAGAGTGGTCTGCTTGCTATAAACAAAATAACACTCGTTACCGAATGTTATTTTGGTGGCGGGGGTGGGAG
Source organism: uncultured Gammaproteobacteria bacterium (assembly GCA_964482565.1). Lineage (GTDB taxonomy): Bacteria > Patescibacteriota > Patescibacteriia > UBA9934 > UBA9934 > CAYFMS01. Next base: position 3,089 of record CAYZYJ010000004.1, on the reverse strand, counting down.
TCGAACCCACGACCTCGGGCTTATGAGTCCCACGCTCTAACCAACTGAGCTACCCAGCCGCCTTTGCTCATTTGTAGCTGAGCGATCTTTTGGCTCGAAGCTCCGTTCCTCACTCACCGTACATAATCAGTACGCCTCGTTTCGGTACTCGCTTCTCACCAAAATCTCATCTCATCTACTGCATTCGCTAAACAACAGAACAAAAATCCTAGGTTCACAATCAAACGTAAATTCTTGGTGCCGCGGGCGGGACTCGAACCCGCATGAGTTTCCCCACACGATTTTGAGTCGTGCGTGTATACCAATTCCACCACCGCGGCCTACCATCTTCGCTGTCTAAAATGGCGTGCTTTTTGCTCAGAACTCCGTTCCTCGCTCACCGTACTTAATCAGTACGCCTCGCTTCGGTACTCGTTCTTCACAAAAATCCCATCCATTTGACCTCAGCTCAGATAACAATATCTCATTTCTTCCTAGTATCCCATCCAAACCAGTTCGTTCGCTATTCGCTCATCTGCTACGCTCGCACAACAAAGCTTATCAAATTGATACGCCTGCTATCAAGCCTTCTTTTCCCATAACAGGACAAGTTTTGCGGATGCAATGTATCAAAAACATACGACTGAGTCAATGCTTCACAAAAGAGCCGAAATCAAGTATTCTGCCACTATTATGACGTTAACAACGCATTCCGCCATTGGTGCGGCGATTGGATTCAATATCGGCAATCCGCTCCTTGGATTCATTCTCGGCGCCATGTCGCATTTTTTGGTAGATATGATTCCGCATGGTGATTCTGATTTAGGAAAAAAGTTCCGATCTGGCGAAGAAAAACGCCGTGCCGTTTTGTATAGCGGAACCGATGCCATTGTTGCCATTTTATTTATTTTGGCGGTATTCAATTTTTCTACACCTGCCGGAATTACCACGCTTTCGGCTTCGATTGCAGGAAGCGTTGCGCCGGATTTATTTACGCTTTATTACGAAATTACCAAAACAAAATGGCTAAAGGGTTATCATAAAATGCATTTTTTCTTTCATGATTTTGTGACAAGTCGGTATAAAGATGTGAAACTTACCTATGCACTCATTGGCCAAGCTGTTTTTATTGCTATTTTACTTTTTGTGGCGATTTAGTTGCGGGTATTGCTAATTTTTGGGGTTGCGATAGGCTCTTTTTAAACAGTTAAACGTGATATACTTTTCTTATTATGACCAGGTGGAAAAAACGATTATTGATTGGTGGAGTGGCACTTGTAGTGATTGCTCTTGCAGCAGGAGCTTACGCCGTTTCCAAAATGAATGGTGTTGAATATGTCATGACGCCGGTAACGCGTGGCGAATTAGCGCGCACGGTAGATGCAACGGGGGAATTACGCACATTCGATAAAGCCGAACTCTCTTTTGCAACTTCTGGCATTGTGGCAGAGAAAAACGTAAAAGTTGGGCAGAAAATTAAAACGGGTGATGTATTAATGACGCTTGAAGCCGATGAAGCATTGGCGGATGTAAGTCGAGCAAGTCAGCAGGTGGCAATTGCGGAAGCTCGATTGAATTTAGAACTTGCAGGCGCACGACTCGAAACGGTAGCGATTCAAGAAGCGGGAATTGCAAGCGCGCAATCCTTGCTTCGTGTTGCTGAGGTTGATTTAGCGAATACGATTTTACTCTCTTCTTCTACGGTAGCAGAAGCCGAAATCGTTTTATAAAATGCGGAACGAGACCTTGAAAACGTTGGTGTGCAAAATGATATTCGTTTGCGCGAGGCAAAAGAAAACTATCTTTCTACGTTAAAATCATCGGTGATTGAAGTGCGTAATGCGATTGCAAAATCCGACGAAGTACTTGGAATCGAAAATCAGCTTATCAATGTTGATTACAAGGATTTACTTGCCCTCACAGATTCTGGTTCCTTGAATCGCGCAAATGCACAATTTCCACGCGCAAAAGACGCACGCACCTTGGCAGAAAATACGCTCGTAAATTTACCACTCGAACCAACCGATACCGAACTTTCTACGGCGGCAGAAACCATTTCTTTTGCGCTTTCTGAAACCGCAACATTATTGCTTTATACCCGCCAAGTACTCGATGCAACCACCGTTGATTCGGCAACCTTTAGCTTTGCAGATTTACTCACATTAAAATCAAAAATCGATGCCGCACGCGACGCTATTCAGCTCGATGACAGCCAATTACTTTCCGCAAAACAAGCGTATTTATCTTCTGCGATTACGGTAAAAACGAATCTTGATGCTGCACAAAAAGCGGTTGATTTAGCCTCAATTTCGCTCACAAAAGCGCTTGCAAATGAACAAGCGTCAATCGCTATGGCAGAGGCACAGGTAGAAAATCGCAAGGCCGAGGTAAATCGTGCGCTTGCGAGTTTGGCAGATTTAGAAGCCGACCCACGCATGGTGGAATTAGCCGGCCTTCGCGCCGAAGTAAACCGTTCCAAGGCCGATTTACTTGCCTCGCAAGCACGTTTGAAGCGTTCGCAAATCATTTCTCCCCTCGACGGCGTTGTAACGGCGGTAAATGTGGAAGTGGGCGAACAAGCGAGTTTAGGCGTTCCTGCAATTACGGTTGAGGCGACAAATGAACAACAATTACATATTGCCCTTTTCGTTTCTGAATCCGATATTGCACGCGTAAACGTAGGCGATGAAGCAATTGTAACGCTTGATGCATTTGGTGAAGATTACGAAATCATAGCCGAAGTTGGGGAAATCCACCCATCCGCAACCTTGCGTGAAGGAATTGTGTATTACGAAGTGAAGGTTTATTTGCGTGAATTAGATGGCGAAGTAACGCTTCGCACTGGCATGTCAGCGGACGTTGTGATTACATCTGACAAAATCAGCGACACGTTATTCGTACAACGTCGAGCGGTCTTTGCTCGACCAGATGGAACCAACTATGTGCGTGTACTTTCGGGAAATGCCGTGCAAGAAAAAACGGTTAATACTGGATTGATTGGCGACGAAGGACGTGTGCAAATTCTTTCTGGACTAAACGAAAACGACGAAGTGATTTTAACCATCAAGGAATAATATGTCGGTGCGTATCGAGCTCCGCGGCATCAAACG
>CAYZYJ010000003.1:8789-25437 GCA_964482565.1 uncultured Gammaproteobacteria bacterium | reverse complement strand
CTTTGGCTGTTTAGGTGTTTTCTTTTTCGTGTCCACTAAACAGGGTACGGTTCATCGTGCCGGTTCTTTTTATTCTTTCCACAATTTCGCTTTTTGGCGTTTGAAAAATAAGGTATACTGTAAGGGATTATGAAATCATTTTTCCACAAGCTTTTTTCTGTTGATTCTGCGTATGCGCAATCCGCTCTTGATGCGGTTGGCGAAGGGGCCGGACTTGCGAGTACGCCGCTTCCGGTGATTATAGGAAATATTATTGGCGTGTTTTTGAGCGTTCTTGGATTGATTCTGCTCGGACTTGTTCTTTATGCTGGGTATACATGGATGACGGCTGGCGGAAATGCCGAAAAAGTAGGACGTGCAAAGCAAATCCTTGTAAATGCATTGATTGGGCTATTGATTACGGCGGGCGCATTTGCGATTACAAACTTTATTGTGCAGGCGATTTCGGGCCAAGGAATTTTCGGTATTGGATCTGGCGGATCTTCTACGGGTGTTGGTGGAATTTCGGTGGAACCTCGTTCTGGTTCGCTTGGAAGCGGCGTGATTCGCGACCATTTCCCAAATCGTGGAGCAACCAATGTGCCACGAAATGCAAAAATCTTTATTACCTTTAAAGATGCGATGGATATTCCGTCGTTTATTTCAGGTTACAGCGTAAACGGCACGCCACTCGACGTAGCAGATGATACGGTTACAACCACATTGAACGCCGATAACGTAAAGATTTACGTTACAAGCCAAGGTGTATCGCAGGCTCTTGCCTCTGACGCTGTGCGCGTAAACTTTACCGACAATTTGAAAACGTTTGTGTTTACGCCTCCCGTTTTGGGTTCGGCGAGCGAAAATGTGCAGTATACCGTTTTGCTTTCCGACCGTATTCGTAATGCTTCGGGCGCAACGGTTTTGCGAAGTGGAGGCTATGAATGGTCGTTTACGGTTGGTACAACGCTCGATTTGTCGCCACCAAGCGTGCGTTCTGTTACGCCGCGTGCAAATGAAGTTCACGACCGCAACATTGTGGTTCAATGGAATTTTAGCGAAGCAGTTGATCCAACAAGCGCGAGCGGAACGTATAATCCAGCAATTCCGGGAGCAGATTTCCAAAATATGCAAGTGAGCAATCGTGACGGTGTGCCAATTGCAGGTCAATATACGATTAGCAATGAATACACCACGGTAACATTCACTTCATTTGAAAGCTGCGGAACAAACTCTTGTGGGGAATCGCTTTACTGCTTGCCAGGAAACGATGAAATCACAGGTACGGTTTTTGCTGCAACGCCAGGGGTAAATCCTCCGCAAGCCGACATTTTTCCGTATAACGGCGTTGTCGATATGGTCGGTAATGCACTCGACGGCAATAATGATGGCATCGCAGGCGACAATCACCAATTCAATTTCACGACCACAAATAATATTAACCTTTCCGCGCCACGCATCGAAACGGTTTCACCACAAATCCTCGGCCAAAACGTAGCTCTCGACGAACGCGTTACCATTACATTCGATTCTATTTTGGCAAGCGATTCCGTATCTTCCGATACGGTGCAATTGCAATCAAACCCCGAACACGAACTTTGGTACAAATTTAGCCTCGAACAATTGAATCAAAATAACGAAATCGTGAGCGGAAATTCGAGCGACGCGGTAAAAACGCGCGTGGTTGCTCGGCACGGAGTATTCCTTGTTTCAACCGAAGAACTCACCTATTCCTATGCTATGAACATTAGCGAAGGAGTGAAGAACGAGTATCAGAATTGCTTTGCGCCAGCACAAGGCCCAGACCGCAATGGGGAATCATGCGGCACCACAACCAATGCTCCTTACTGTTGTAACGGAACGCCTTCGAGTAGTGCTTGTTCATTTTTCTAACCTCACCACATGAACCGCCTAAAATTCATCTTTACTCTTTTTGCCACGCTCCTCATTGCAGGAGCCTTTGGCTTTGAACAAACCGCGTTCGCCCAAGATGCGCTCTCGACGGTAGGGGACTCTGCAGGCTTGCAAGATACCGATTTGCGCGTGGTGGTTGGAAATTTGATTCGTGTTTTCCTAGGAATTTTGGGTGTTCTTGCGCTCATTTTGGTGATGTACGCAGGATTTACCTGGATGACAGCTGGCGGAAATGCCGAAAAAGTAGATAAAGCGAAAAAGATTTTGATTAATGGCGTGATTGGTTTATTGATTATTGCTGCAAGTTACGCAATTACCAGTTTTATTGTGCGAAGCGTTGAAGGGGCAATAAATGGCGCAAGTGGTGGTTCTTCTGGGATAGGATTTTCTGGCGGTTTGGGTTCTGGCGGCCGAAGTGGTGGCGGATTAGGCGGAGGTGGTTCTGCAAATTTGATTGCCACGAAATTCCGCCCGGAGGGTGATGTGTCGATTCGCAATGTGCAAGTAAATGTAACATTTTCGCATTCGTTGGCAGCGGATTCCGGAAGCGCTTTAACCATTACAAAGGCAGATACAGGCGAAGCGGTTCTCGGAACCGTTACGCAAACCTTGAATCGTTTAACCTTTATTCCAGAATCAACCTGTCCGGAACCAAATGCTACACGTCGTTGTTTTGATGAAAATACCACCTATGCTGTGGCGGTTGCAGGAACATTGAAAAGTACATCAGGCTTAACCATCGATTGTGCTCTGGCGCCTTGTACCTCGTTATTTACCACAGGCACTCTGGTTGATACGTCTGATCCACTTGTAAATATCACTTTGCCTGATGCAGGTGAACGTTTTGTACAAGGGGTGATGGTACCAATTCAAATCATCGCAACCGACGACGCTGAAGTAAGTGTGGCGGATTTTTACATTGCTGACGCCTTGTTTAATTCGATTCCAGCCGTTGGAACCGATTTAACCCGCGTGAATTTAGAAACGGAATGGGATTCAAGGACGGGTGAAGCGAATGCCTTTTATCGATTAAACGTTACGGTAACCGATATTGCCGGCAATACCGATTCTGATTCGGTGCAAATTCGGTTAACACCAGCACATTGTGCGAATGGTAATATCGATAGTGATTTAGGAGAAACGGGTATTGATTGCGGAGGAGATTGCGGAATTTGTACGGGAAATGTGTGTACTGAGGATTCACAATGCGCCGAAGGAGCTTGTTTAACGGGCGTTTGCGTTTCGCCACCAGTGATTGATTCAATGACGCCACCTTCTGGCGCGCCAGGCACCTATGTAACACTTTCTGGTCGACGCTTTGGCGCAACAGGCGGAACGGTTTCATTCTTACAACTTGGCGGCGGCACGGTAAACGCCGAAATTCCACTTTGTGCAGAACGTTGGGGCCAAACCGAAGTCACAATTGCGGTTCCAGAAAATGCGCTTACCGGCCCAATTACCCTTACCGCAAATAATGGCTTAGCCGACACTACTACGAATGATGTAGGGCCAACCCTTGGTTTCTTTGAAGTAAATACACAATTGCGTCCTAACCTTTGCCGACTTTCACCTTCAAGTGGTCGCGCAGGAAGTGCGGTAAGCGTGATTGGAGCAAATTTTGGCACATCGCAAGGCACGTCATCCATTACATTTGGTAATGAACCCGTGCGCACGGTTTCTTTTTGGAGCGAAGGCACGGTAAATGGACTTGTTCCGCCAATTACACAAGGCGAATACGATGTGCAATTAACGGTTGCTGGCGTGAGTTCAAACCGTTTGCGCTATAACGCACTTGCAACAACGCCTGCAGGCGACGGTTCGGGCGGAAGTGGCGATAGCTCAACGAATACGCCGATTTTAGCAACCCTCACACCAAATATTGGTGGCGTAGGTCAATATGTAAGTTTACAAGGTTCCGGCTTTGGTTCGCAAACTGGAACCGTTCGATTTGAAAGTCAGTCTTCTGGCTATGTTGCTGTAGGCAGTATCGATTTTCCTGCTGCTTGTTCGGAATCATTTTGGAATAATACCAATGTTACCGTCATCGTTCCTGAAACCTATACCAATGGGCAACCACTCGAAAATTCGCCACATAATGTGATTCTTGTTCGGCAAAACGGTGCACAAACCGATGCGCTGACGTTTACCGTTAATAATGCTCCGCCAACGCCTGGTATTTGTTCTATTGAACCGCCACAAGGTTTGGCTGGCGAAACCGTGGTTATTTCTGGCGCGAATTTTGGTTCCGCACAAGGCACGGTGAGTTTTTACGATTCCGCTCCTGCACAAGTAAATGCCTGGGAAAATGATTCTATTACGGTTACGGTTCCGTCTACTGCACAAACGGGTCCACTATTTGTGGCGCAATCTTCTGGCGACGAAAGTAATTCCGCACTATTCGCTATTGGCGAAGGCGAGGGCGATGATTTAGCTGTCATTCCACAAGGTGCTGGTTATGCATGGGTTTTTTCTACGGGCTTGATTCGTGAAGTTCCAAGCGTTGTAGAGGAATGTTCTGCAAATGTGGTGAGTGCCGTGCCAAATGCGCGTTTTTCTGAAAACGTTTGCGTGAACGCACAGGTATATGCTGAATTTACCGTTCCAATGAATGAAGCAACCCTTACGCAAGGCGAAGGTGGAGCAGTTTATGTAGAAGAATGTACAACTGAAGATTGTAGTTCAGCTACCGTGATTCCAACCATTACGCAACGTTCTTCTACTTCCGAACAAACATCAGTGCGTGTTGTGCCTGCTCCGGCGCATAATGGCGGAGAATTCATTCCAAATACCACGTACCGAGTAACAATTACAACGGCGGCCCTTTCGCTTGAAGGCGTTCCTCTTGCACGAAATGTGAATTGGACCTTTAGAACAGGTAGCTCGGCTGACATTTGTACCGTTACCGAAGTATTGGTTCGACCTCGCGAAACCAAACTCGATGCGCGTGGGGCGACAACAGAATTTAACGCTTTGCCAAAATCAGGCGCATGCGTGGTATTAAATGCGGAAGCATTTGGTTTTGATTGGGAAGCAGATAATTCGGTTGCAAGTTTAGAAGCTGGTGCATGTACCGGAACGGGAGATGATTATTGCGCAAAAGGAACGGCGTTAGCCGAAGGCGAAGCATTGATTACCGCAACCGAACGCGCAAGCTCGATTGGGGGCAATGGATTGCTTGTCGTGAAATTTGCAGATCCTTTTGTTACAAGTTATTGGCCAGATTGTTCAGATTCATGCGCAAATGCAAGTGTTGGCGCAAAGTTTAATATTGGCATGTCGGCGATTGTTGAACAAGAAGGAATGGTACAATTGCTTGAGTGTACAAATGAATTATGTACCGAATACGCCCGCACGGTTTCTACCCGCGCTCGTTGTATGCCCGCAGCAAATGGAGAATGTAATGAAATTCAATTCTTGATTCCGGGAGCGTTAAATGTAGCAAAGTTCCACCGTGCCATTATTTCTGGTGCGGTAACAAGCGAAAGTGATGTTACGCTCAAACGCACAAATTACGGTGAAGATTTTTCTTGGGTTTTCCAAACAAAGCAAGATAATTCTTCTTGTGGCGTTTCGCGAATTTCCCTTTTGCCTGGCACGTCCATTCTTACGGCGGTTGGTCAAAATCAATCTTATCGCGTTGAGGCTTTTGGTTCGCCAGATAGTTGTTCGGTGGCTGGTCAAAAGTTAGAACCATATTCTTATGCCTGGGATTTTGAAGATCCGATTACAGATGACGCAAATGTCGCATCGTTTGTAAAACTTTCTGGCACACTTTTTGACCGCAATGTACGAGGTGGCGCGCAAGGTTGTACCGATTCTTGTATTCCTGCAGGAAGTTTGGCGCTTGGCGCGGTTTGTGGAAATGGCGTGATTGAAGCAGGAGAAGAATGCGAAGACGGCAATTTACAAAATGGTGATGGATGCAGCTCGCAATGTTTGCGTGAAGGAGCCGACACGGCAGGAAGCTGTGGAAACGGCATTGTAGACCGCTTGCCAAATGGTGCGGGCGAAGATTGCGATGACGGAAATACACAAAATGGCGACGGATGTAGTGCGCTTTGTTTGAACGAAGGTTCACGTGTGATTGGTTCGGTTTGTGGAAATGGCGACATTGCCTACACAGCGAGTCAGGGTGGTGAAGATTGTGATGATGGAAATCGACGCAATGGCGACGGTTGTAGCGCCCTTTGTTTGAATGAAGGTTCGCGCAATGCGACCGAAGTGGCGGCAATTTGTGGCGACGGTGTGGTTACTGAACCGTATGAAAGTTGCGATGACGGAAATGCTATAAATGGTGATGGATGTAGCGCAACCTGTATTCGTGAAGGAAGCGTTGGTATTGGTATTTGCGGAAATGGCGTTGTAGAACGACTTGCAACCGGCGCTGGCGAAGATTGCGATGACGGTAATGCCGTAAGCGGCGACGGATGTAGCGCAGCGTGTACCTTTGAAGGATCAAGTATTTTGCATGCAACTCCGTCCATTTGTGGCGACGGCATTGTAGGTATTGGTGAATTCCCATCTTGTGAAGCGGGCGTAAGTGCCGATGGAAGAATCGACCCTGTTCAGCTTGTGACGGTTGACGCAAGTGCAACGCAAGCAGTTGACATTGAGGCACAACGAGCAACCGCAACCGTGCGTGTAAGTTCGACGGAATTCAATGTGTCTGCGGAAGCGAATTTGGCCTTGCTTTGTGTGGCAGATACGGCTTTTGATTGCCCGGATGCGCTTACTTACGGCGTAGCAAATAATCGTTGCTGCATGGAAAGACCGGTTGCCGACATGTACCCTAAGGCCGAAGGCGTTTGCCGAAATGCCGCCGTTTACGCTGTTTTGGATCAAGAAATGAACGAGGCTTCTTTAGCGCAGAATTTTTACATTCGCATGGATGTTACAGGAAGTGGATTTATTGAATGTCCAGATTCTCACAAAGTGGTAACGGCTGCTGATTTAGCAAATGCCGATGCTTCTTGGTTAAAACGTTTCTGGCAATCATTGCGAAGCATTGTTGCACCAGATTCGCAGGCAATGGAAATAGGGGAGTGTATTGTGCCAATTCGTGGATTCCGTCAAGAACCACTTTCCAACGGTTCATGGCAAGTATTTGCCGATTACGCGGTAGCATTTATGCCAAATGCGCGTTATGAGGTGGTAATAAAGGGCGACGACATCAATACCCCTGAAGTAACAGGATTGGTTGCCGTAAACGGCGTCTCTTTTGCCGGAGATTTAGTACAACCATTCCAAACCGAATCCGGCATTTGCGGAATCGACAAAGTACAAGTTCTCGATACAAATTCCTTGAGTCCAAATGTCTTTACGAATGCGAATGAATCGCACCGATTCATTGCTATGGCTTACTCGGTTCGACAAGGTGTAGAGCAAGCGATTGCTGTTATTCCTGGTATTTACGAATGGGCATGGGGAGATTGGCGTATTGATGCAACAAATGTATTCACCGTGCAAGATGCCGATGTAACCGATGTTTTGGATGGCGTTGCAACCGTGCAATCAACCGAAACGTCGGGGCAGGGTTCAGTTGTTGCGCAAGCGCGCGTAACGGTAGACGCAGAAGGAGGTACGGTGAACGAAGCAACAGGATTTGGAAAATCTGTTTCATCTTCTAGCAAGGTGCGTGCATTCATTTGTAATAATCCATGGCCAAGTTATGACATGTTCCCGTTCTCTGATACGGCGGAAAATGCCGTGCCTGGGGCAGTTGAAGGCCGTGGTTGGATGAATTTCTCGCTCTTCTACTGTAAGAATAATGGTTTGCCAGATTTAACGGTTACCGCTCCGCCAACAACGGAATCACCTGGAGTATTAAAAGAATACTTACTAAAAGTGAACGATGGTTCGGGTGATGCAATTGGTATCCGCGTATTAGCAAATACCGCGTATTCAACGCCGGAAGAATGGTTTAAAGCGCAAGGATTTACCGGTTCAACGGAAGCATTGATGGTAGATGGTTTTGAAGCGGTTCGTGCAGGGCGTTCGGTTTACGTTTCGGCGCCAAATGTTTCCGGCGCTTCGATTTACCCGAATATCTACATTTTCTCGTTCAATGAAGGAGCAGAAGAAAATACACGATTAATTTTCGAACAATTGCTTGCGAATATTTCATTTGCAACCAATATTGATTCTACAGGGCTCTGTACCGACGGCGTGCTGTATGGCGCGCAAACCTGTTCTTCTGATCGCGACTGTACGACTACAGACGAATACTGCGCCGATGCAAAATCAAAATTGCAACGCGATACCGTGCGTCTTTCGCATGTACGCACAATTTCAAATGCGGTAGAAGAATACGGAAAGAGCAATGGTCGTTGCAGCGCAACAACTTCACTCATTTGTAGCTCAAGTTCAGATTGCCCGGGTGCCGAAGTTTGCCAACCGGCTGTACCGGTGCTATCGGCTGGAACTTTCGTACGTTCACTTGTGGCGAGCGAATGGAGTTCGTGGAATGAATCGCTTGGTGCCGAACTTGGCGTAACACTCCCAACCGATCCGCTTCCTGGTTACCAAGGATGTGCCGAAGGAAGTTTGGCGGAATACGACGGATTAACCTGCGTGAACAATACAAATGGCAATTATGTTTGCCCGGCGGAATCATTCGTTTACCACTACCGATCAATCGGAACCCGACAATTTGAATTAACGGCAGAATTAGAAACACAAAATCTCAATTTCGTGTACCCAATCGATACCTCAATCGCTGGTACGATTCGCGTAGGCGGAAATCAAAACGCATCGGTGCAAGGATTTACGGGTGGACCAGTGATGTGTACCGATTTAGCCTTTGGTTCTGAAGGAATTTGTGGCGACGGCATTTTGAGTCCGGGTGAAGTCTGCGAAAATGGTCAAAATGGCCCACGTTTGGCGTGTTCGCTTACGGGTTCTACGGTAGGGACGGCAACGGGAACGATTGCGCAGGTTTGCAATTCAACGTGTACGGGATTTGAAACGCCAACGGGTGCGGTTTGTGAATCATTCCAATGCGGTAACGGTATTATAGAAGCGAGCGAACAGTGCGATGACGGCGCAGAAAATGGTCGTTATGGTTTCTGTGGATTTGATTGTACCTTTGCTTCTGCCTTTTCTTGTGGCGACGGAACGATTGCGGGCGGTGAAGTTTGCGATTGTCGTACAGACTGGACTGGAAAGGCTTTTGGTGGCGGAACCTGCCTATCGTCAAACGGTGGATATAGCCGTAACCCAGCAAATAGCTGTGCATGGAATTGCCAAGGCCCTGGTTCATATTGTGGCGATAATGTGATTGATTCGGGCGAGCAATGCGATGGAAATGCTGAAACCTATGCGGGTCAAATTTGTCGAATGGGTTCGCCGCAATTACGAAATTTGCCTTGTGAATCCGATGCGGATTGTGGATTTTCAGGAAAATGCGGAGCGTCAGACGCAAGTTCGATTTACAATGCTTGTCCATTAGCAAATGTGTGTATTGGTGGTGCGGCAAATAAACTTGGTGCAGTGTGTACAAGTAATGGTGATTGCGATTCACTTAATGAAGCCGATGGGGCATGTTCAAATATCCCTGTACAAACAACACGTACAAAGGTTTGCGCCGACAATGGTGCAGGTGGCGAACTTTGCCAATGGCAAGAGGATAATTGGCGCAACCTTGAATGTCGTGGTGCATTAACCTGCGGAAATGGAGTGGTTGATGCTGGTGAAGAATGCGACGACGGCAATAAATCAAATAACGATGCGTGTACAAATGAATGCCGTACAAATATTTGTGGCGATAATTATGTATATGCTGGTGTAGAAGTCTGCGATAATGGTGCGCAAAACGGCAATGCTTGTAATGCCTCATACGGCTCAACCTGTAATTACTGTTCAAGTTCTTGCAAAACAATTACGGCTTCTGGGTCTTTCTGTGGCGACGGTATTATTAATGGTGGAGAATTCTGCGATGCAGGAAGTGTTCCGCTTTCCTATGTCGCAGCCGACGGGTCGATTTACGCTTCTTGCGCACAAAATCAACTTGGTACTCGCATTACCTTTGGCTCAAAGGAATATTTCTGCCAAGCGGTTGGTGTGTGTAATGGCGGAATACAAAATGGGGAATTGTGTACCAATGGTTCGGTGAATTTAGCAAGTTGTGGCGGCGGTTCATGCGTTTTGCCAAGTTGTAGCGGAACATGCCAATCGGCTTGCCCATTCACGTACGCCTCTACCATTTTGCAAATGCAAACGAATGCAAGTGGTGCATCGCGTTCTTCGGAAGTGAATCTTGGTTCCTATGAAGCTTCGGGCGCAGTAGCAAGTACAGCAAACTCAGCAACGCTTTACTTCCCATCTTGCGACGTTGCAACTGGACTTCGTGCCGATATTGACTTTGATTTCACCCCGCCTCCTGTTTATGTACTTTTCGTGACCGATACATCAGGTTCGATGGGTACTACACCAAATGCATGGCGCATGCCGGTAGCGAAGACTTCCGTGAAAGAGGCTATTGGAACTCTGTTTAGTGAAATAGATAATATCCGTATCGGTTTGATGCGATTTAGTGATACGAATTCTTGGGAAGAATGTCAACATGAAGGGACATTCTGCTCAAGTAGGTATGAAGCACAGTTAAAAACACATGTCGATTCATATTTTGCAAATGGCGGAACGAATACGCGTGATGCGTTAACGAATGCACGGGGTCAGCTCTTGAGTTCTGATGTTCCGGCGAATGCAAGAAAAATAATTGTGCTTCTTTCTGATGGCGAACCAAATACCGGTCAAGAACCAACGGCAATTACACAAGATTTAAAGAATCAAGGAATAGAGCTCTATACTGTTGCGCTTACCGGTTCTAAAACTCTTATCGAAACCATGAACCTTTGGTCGAGTGGAAATCCAAATGCGCAAAACGGTGTGGATTACGCGTATGATGCAAAAAGCTCCGCCGACGTTTCTGAAGCCTATACCGAACTCATTCGCTCGATTATTGGTGCATCATTTGGCTATGTTGTGAATGGTCAATTAGTTCCAGGAACGATTAACGAGGGCAGAAATGTACTTCTTCCATGGCCGGCAGGATTTAGTTGTAATAATGCTTCGGAATTCGGATTACCAATTCGTGTTTCGTTCGAAGGTGAGGGAACCGTTAGTATTCGTAATGTTCGCTTAAATTATTGCGCACCTTAATATGGCAGATTTACAAAATACCGAATTTTACGACTGGAACCCAAGCGACGCTCCAAAATCGCCAAAATGGTGGCAATCAAAACGCGTGCAAATGATTGGCGCGATTACGATTGGCGTCATTTTTCTTGCGCTTATTGCGGTTGGTATTTATGTGCGCCAAATGGATTCGTCTACTGCACAGGTGCAAGAAGAAGCGAATGGTATGATTGCACGCGATGCAGGCGAATGCGAAACGGCTATCGATAAAGATGCGTGTTTAGCGTCGCTTCGCACAAGAACCGCACGTAGCCTTGGGGCGGTTGCGGTTTGCGAAGGATTAATTGAACAGCCGTATTTGAATTGCGTGACGCTGATTGCACAAGAACAGCAAAACCTGACGGCTTGTAATGCGCTTCAAAACAGTGAAAAGCAAAGTTGCCTTGATTCAGTGAATTTACTGCTGGCAACCGAAAAGCAAGATTACGGCATTTGCAAAGATATTTCCGATGATGATTTACGATTTTCGTGTGAACAATTAACCCTGCCATCGGTTATTGCACAAAATGCCTGTAATACGTATGGCGTTGACGCATCAATTTGTGACGACGGAAAAAAGCTGAATGACATTTTGGAACGTGGAACGATTCGTGATTGTGCGAATTTGGCGCTCGAATCAACACGAGAAACTTGCGAAGAAATATTTAGCGTCAAGGATAGTGATAACGACGGATTGAGCGATGCCGACGAAGTGCTAATTTATGAAACCGACCCACGAAATGCTGATTCTGATGGCGATGGGTATAGCGACGGCGAAGAAGTAGAGGCGGGTTTTAATCCTCGCGGATAATTTGCTATAATGATTTATATGTTTGATGACCAAATGCCAACTCCACAAGCGCCAAATATTCCGCCTGCGCCTCAACCGCCAGTCGACGATATTTTTGCTCCCGTGCCACCGGTAAATTTGCCGACTTCGCCCGCATCCGCGCCAACCGCTCCAAGCATGCCGCAAGCACCAATGCCGCCGCCTGCACCAAGCGCCATGCCTGCCGCAGCACCAGCGCCTGCTCCGGTACCGACTCCAATGCCTGCCCCTGCCATGCAGCCGCCAAAAACCATGCCTCGACCACCAAAATCTGGGAAAGGGTTATTGGTTGTTCTTGGTGTTTTCGGTGCCTTGCTCGTGATTGGTGGCGCCGGAGCCTTGGCGTATTTGCTTATTGTGCAGCAGCCGCAAACCGACGGCCTGATTGATTCGGTACCAATTGACGGTTCGGTGATTCCAATTGATGAACCGGAACCAATTCCTGAACCTGAACCAATGCCCGAGCCAACCCCTGAACCTGCGCCAGAAGATACGCTCGATAGCGACGGCGATGGATTAACGGACGCCGAAGAGCGTAAACTTGGAACTAATCCGCTCAGTGCCGATTCCGATAATGACGGGCTCGGTGACCGTGAAGAAGTAAAATTGTACGGAACCGACCCACTTGAACCAGATACCGACGGCGACGGCTTTTTAGACGGAGCGGAAGTAGAAGCTGGATACGATCCAAAAGGACCGGGAAAATTGTTTGATCTACCAAAGGATTAATTATGAACGAAGGAGGGGAGAAAGAGCGAGAAATCACAAAGCAACCAATGAACTTGGATGACTTTGTGATTCATACGATGCCAAAAGAATTTCTTGGCGGGAATTTTGTGGCTCCAAAACCTCAACCGCAAGCAATGCCCGCAAAGCCTGCTGTGCCAACCGCGCAACCGGCACCAATTCCTGCGCCTCAAGCTGCACCAATGCCTGCAAAGCCTATCGCTCCACCAAAAAAGAAATCCAAATTGCCATTTGTGTTACTTGGCGGATTGGTTCTTATTTTATTGATTGGCGGAGGTGTTTGGTATTATTTCACCGTAACAACCATTGAACCGCCGGTAATTGTAGAGCCGCTGCCCGAACCAGAACCAGAACCCGAACCAGAACCAAAGCCCGTGCAAAATAGTTTAGACACCGATTCCGATGGATTAACCGACGTCGAAGAGCAATTATATGGAACGGATTTTCGTAATCCTGATACCGACGGCGATAGTTATTTAGATGGAAATGAAGTATTTCATGGCTATAATCCATTAAGTTTTGCACCATCAACGTTATTGGATTCTGAGCGTGTACAGGAATTTTCGATGGCCGCTACAGAAACATCTCCTGGCTACTCTTTCCTTTATCCGATCGAATGGACAGCTGAAACGGTTGAATCACAAGCGACGATTATTACGATAAATGCCAATGAACGCATTGTGATTACGCCAACGATTCTAAATGATGGCATTGCTCCGCCTCTTCGAACCATAGACATTAATCCAATTTTGTTCACAACGATTGAATACGACAGAGTGTTTTTTGATCTTCATTACGATATTCTGGGAAGCTCGATTGATTACTTGCAAACGTATAAAATGATTGTAAACAGCTTTAAGCACCTAGAATGATTCAATTAGAAATCGACCAAACGCAAATTCCGCAAAACGAACGCCTTTCCGAAACGATTTGTAAAGCAATGGAAAAGGGCTTAAATGATGCGGTAAAAACAAGA
Source organism: uncultured Gammaproteobacteria bacterium (assembly GCA_964482565.1). GTDB lineage: Bacteria > Patescibacteriota > Patescibacteriia > UBA9934 > UBA9934 > CAYFMS01. The sequence goes on along the minus strand of CAYZYJ010000003.1, from coordinate 11,818 downwards.
AACGGGGTGATTGCCGTTTCCTTTGTTGACGAAGCCGAAATTCAGCGACTAAATCGGATGTATCGTCAAAAAGATGCGGTAACCGATGTACTTTCTTTCGGTTATCCCGAACAATCTGAAGGGTTTCAGCAAATTGGCGACGTTGCGATTTGTTTACCGCAGGCTCGTAGGCAAGCAGAAAATGGCGATTTGGAATTGGAATTAGTAGATTTGATTGTACATGGCGCCTTGCATACACTTGGGTTTGACCACGAAACCCCCGCCGACGCCGAAGAAATGTTTCCAAAGCAAGATGCGATTGTAGAAGCAGCTTTATGAAAAATCATCAATCGTTCATACGTAGTTTGACGCATGCCTTTCATGGTATTGCGAGTGTTGCAAAGGCGGAATTAAGTTTCCGGATTCAAATCATTATTGGTTTACTCGTTTTGCTGTTGATTTTTCTTTTGGATTTGGCTTCTTGGGAAAGGATTTTGCTTATCCTCATGATTGCGGCCGTTTTGGTGCTAGAAATCATGAATACCATTTTTGAACGCTTGTCGGACGCGTTGAAACCGAGGCTTCACCCAATGGTAAAAGAAATCAAAGATATGATGGCCGGAGCCGTACTGATAACTGCCATTACGGCGGTAACGGTAGCCGGAATCATCTTTTCAACTTATCTTTTTTAACTCATTTTCGACATTCGAAAAATAAGGTATACTAGGAATACTTTCCACTATGGCGGAACAGATAATTACAGGACTCGATATTGGTTCATCAGCGATTCGTGTTGTTGTTGGCCAAATCATGCCAAATGAAGACGGAGCGCCTTCGCTTCACATTACCGGAGCGGTTGAGGCGGCATCTTCGGGCATTCATAAAGGCAGTATTTCAAGCATGGAAGATGCGGTTTCTTCTGTCTCAAAAGCATTGGAATACGCCGAACGCATGACGGGTATTGCCGTAAACCGTGCGTGGATTTCTATTGCCGGACATAACATTTTGGTTCAAGAAAGCCGTGGTGTTATTGGCGTTTCAAGACCGGACGGAGAAATTAAAGATGAAGATGTTGAACGGGCCATTGAAGCGGCAAGAACGGTTGCAACGCCATCGAATTTTGAAATTTTGCATGTTATTCCAAAGAGTTTTACGGTTGATGGTCAGCAGGGAATTAAAGACCCTGTTGGCATGACGGGTATTCGTTTAGAAGTCGATGCCTTGATTATTCAATCGCTTTCTTCGCATATTAAGAATGTTACAAAGAGCATTCATCGTACTGGTTTAGAAATTGAAGAGCTCGTTTTTTCGCCACTTGCTACCGCCGAAGCTGTATTAACCCATCGTCAGCGCGAACTTGGCGTTTGTTTGGTCGATATTGGCGCAACCACGTCTACGGTTGCTGTTTTTGAAGAAGGTGATTTATTGCATACGGCCGTTTTGCCAATGGGCGGCGATCATATTACACACGATATTGCGATTGCGTTACGCACCTCACTTGATGTCGCAGAAAACATTAAAATCCAAATTGGAAACGCTAATCCGCACGCTGTTTCTGCAGGCGAAGAATATCGCTTATCGGATTTCGGTTCGAGCGAAGAAGATGTGGTGAAGGCAGATTTTGTGGCCGAAGTTATTAATGCGCGGGCTGAAGAGATTTTTGAAGCGGTAGATGACGAATTACGAAAAATCGATCGTTCGGGCATGTTGCCGGTTGGTATTGTGTTAACTGGTGGTGCCATGAAATTAGAGGGAATGGTAGATGTTGGTAAACGTATTATGCGTTTGCCGGCGGCTATTGGTTCGCCTGCATCGGTTTCGAGTGTCATAGACGAAGTGCGAGACCCAGCGTATTCCACCGCGGTTGGATTGGCACTTTGGGGATTTGCGGTTTCCACGGTAAAGAAAGGTGGATTTTCTTTGCGAATTGGGGGAATGGATAAGTTATTGGAGCAGGTGAAGAAGTTATTAAAACGGCTCATTCCATAATTTGGCTGAGATTTCACAAAAACCACGACTCGTGCGTTTTTTCTTGCCAAAGTTATACACAGCTTCTTTGACCACTTCCACGGCTATGGTAAGTTGCAAACAGAAAATTGTCTCAAATTAGCCAATTCGAATACAAAAATTGTTCAGAAATGTGCGTTAACTCTTTCGAGAATTGTTATGGCAGAAATAAAGCCCGATATTGAAACATTTGCAAAAATCAAAGTCCTTGGCATTGGCGGAGGCGGAGGTTCTGCATTAAATCGCATGATTCGCGAAAAGTTGCGAGGTGTTGATTTTGTGGCGGTAAATACCGACGTTCAAGCATTGCAGGCAAATCTTGCACAATCAAAAGTGCCGATTGGAAAAACGGTTACGCGCGGACTTGGTGCTGGCATGAATCCAGAAATTGGTCGACGCAGTGCAGAAGAAAGCGCAAATGAAATCCGTAATATGATTGCCGGATCCGACATGGTGTTTTTAACCGGCGGACTTGGTGGAGGAACAGGAAGCGGTGCTTTGCCAGAGGTGGCAAAAATCGCCCGCGAAAATGGTGCGCTTACGGTTGCGGTTGTTACCAAGCCATTTAGTTTTGAAGGCGCGCAACGAAAACGTATTGCAGAAGATGCCTACGCTGCTCTTGCTGAACAGGTTGATACGATTATTACCATTCCAAACGACCGCGTTTTGCAAGTGATTGATAAAAAAACGTCCTTGCTTGAAGCGTTTCAAATTGTTGACGACGTTTTGCGCCAAGGTGTTCAAGGAATTTCTGAAATTATTACCTTGCCAGGGCTTATTAACGTCGACTTTGCCGACGTGAAGGCGATTATGGAAAATGCTGGTTCTGCCTTGATGGGTATTGGTCGCGCAAGTGGCGAAAATCGTGCGGTTGATGCCGCGAAAATGGCTATTGCAAGTCCGCTTTTAGAGCTTTCGATTGATGGCGCAAAAGGTATTTTGTTTACGGTTACCGGAAGTGCAGATTTAGCCATGTACGAAGTTGCCGAAGCAGCGAAGGTGATTACAGGCTCTGCGGATGACGACGCGAAAGTGATTTTCGG
>CAYZYJ010000003.1:3486-8779 GCA_964482565.1 uncultured Gammaproteobacteria bacterium | reverse complement strand
GAAGACGAAGTTCGCATTACGGTTGTTGCAACAGGATTTGATTCTCGTGAACGGCGCAGTGCTCCAAGCCGAGCAGGCGACGTAGAAATTGCGCCGCGTGGAAGTTGGCAGCCAAGTAAACCGGCGGATGAACCTCGAAAAGCATTTGGTTCACCATTTGGAAATACACATCAAAACCAACCACAAGCGCAACCTAAACGCCAAAATCCTTTTGAACCTCGACCACTTCCAACTACTCGACAACAGCCACCAGAACCGGTTGTTGAAGATTTGTACGAAGAAACCGAGCCAGAACCCGAACCAATTTCAGCACCTGAACCACAGAAACCTATTATGCGACCATTGAATAATGGATTTCAACCAAAACCTCTTGGTGGAAAGGTGCCAGAAAAAAACGAAAAGGATGATGACGACGACCTTGGAATCCCGGCATTTATTCGAAGAAAAATGATGTAAAGAAAAAGTCAGACCTAGTGTCTGACTTTTTTATGGTTCGAGGAAAAAGAAATGGGTCCAATTATTAAACGGAAGGGCAATTTTTTGTTGTGTAGTTGAGCCCCAATTATCTTGCACAATAATCCAATCGATTTTTGTTCCTGTTGGCGTGAGGGAATACTGAGGCAGCCAACCAATCACCACAACGCCGTGGCCGGTGGCAAGGTTTCCTGGTACGCCATTCCATGTTTCTTCGGGAATTGCTCCGCCTTGCAGTGGTGTGGCGTCAAAAGAATGGTAAATGGAATTGCCCCAATCGTAAAAGGTAATATCTTCAAATGTTTGATTCAGTGGTACAGGATTCCAAAAGCTGAATAGTCCTAAAACAGGCCTGTCTTTTAGTAATTCACTTTTTATTTCATCTTTTACACGCTGAATGCCGTTTGAAACCGTGTACGAGCGTAATCGCCACGGCGTTGCCACGGTTTTATTTGGATAGGTAGCTGTTGGTAAGAGTTTTGTGACGCGATCGCCTACTAGCCCATCCCACGCTAAAAACGCATTGATTCCAGGAATAATATCAACCGCATACGTTCCACGCGCTTCGGTATTTGTTCGTTCGCTCCACCCTTCGGCATTGGTATTCATGAACCATGCCAAGTAATCGGCGAGGCGTTTCACATCATTTGGGAGGGCGATATTTTGTGCGCTTGGCGTATTTTTAATGTGATAATCAAAAATAGAAGCAAGAGCAATAGGTGTTGAAAACGACTCCAAAAAGGCATCAAAGGTATTTGCTCCTGGTTGATTAATGTCTAAAACACCAGTTACTTCAGCATAGCGGCGCACCAATACACTCACTACATTACTCGGCGCGCTCTCCACGCCATCCTTTACCGCAACAATCCGCCAATAATACGTTGCATTACTTTCAAGCGTTTCTGTGTATAAAAAGGTGGTATCGCTTGTTCGCGTCATAAGCGACGGTTCGAGGAATTGTTGATTGGTGCTTCGGTAAACCAAATATTCGTCGGCATTTCCTTTTTCCCAGTTCAACCGATAGGAATCACCGACGAGTACCTTTGTAACATTGGTCGTTAAATTCAGTGGAGATGTGGTTACCGGTACGTCGATAACAAGCAACGGAGCAATGGAAGGTGTGGTGAATCGTTGTAAATCGATTTGCGTTGCGTCGAGCACCGAGCCTGTAAACGGAAGTGTTTGTACATTTGGCGCAAAGTCTCGCAAGGCTTTTGTTGCTTGCGTTCCAAGTAACCGTTTCCAGCCTGAGTCGGTATAGAGGTAATAGGTGCCATTTGTTGCATCACGAATAACAGAACCAAGGGCGTATTCATTTTCTGCCAAATCTGCGCCACGCGTATAAGAAGGCCAAAAGGCATCATTTACATCATCCACTTTTTGCGCCCAATTAACGCCGAATAATTGCACGGCATCATTTTCAGAAACGATTTTGCGTAAATAGCCACCTGGTTCCACGGCGTATACATCGTTCAAACTCGTGATTTTAATGAGTCGTGTTCCGGCCCGATAGGGAATTAACGCGCCAATTGGGTACGTTGCCAAATCTGCGCAAGAAATGGTTTGAACGGTAGAAAAGTCTTCATACCACGAAAAATACACCTTATCATTAGGAAATACGGCGCGTGTGCCATTTGGGGCTAAATAATACACGGCAGAAAAATCCGGACATTTCACTAAATCGCCTTGCGAAACGGCCTTTGCGGAAAGGGGAAAACCGCCGGTTGCTATCAATGAAACAAGGAAAAATGAAAGAAATGGGCGAGATAATTTCATAGGTAACGTGTAGATTACCTTAAGTATAGCAAAAAAAGACGATTACAGCTCTTTACGCAATACACAACTCGTGCTACACTCCCGCAGTTATGGATTATAGAAATATTGCAATTATTGCCCACGTTGACCATGGAAAGACCACTTTAGTGGACGCCATGCTACAACAATCAGGCACCTTTAGTGAACGCGAAATCATCGAAGAACGCGTGATGGACTCAAATGAGCTCGAAAAAGAGCGTGGTATTACGATTTATGCGAAAAATACCTCCATCATGCTTGGTGAGAATAAAATTAACATCGTTGATACTCCTGGACACGCCGACTTTGGAAGTGAAGTAGAACGCATTTTGCGCATGGTAGATTCTGTGCTTTTGCTTGTTGACGCCTATGAAGGCCCAATGCCTCAAACCAAATTCGTTTTGAAAAAATCACTCGCGCTTGGATTGAAGCCGATTATCGTTATTAATAAAATCGATAAACCAATGGCGCGTCCTGACGAAGTGTTGAACATGATTTTCGACCTTTTCGTTGAACTTGGTGCAAGCGATGAACAGCTTGATTTCAAGCATATTTACGCCATTGCTCGCGACGGTGTGGCAAAACGTGAATTAACCGACGAAAGTGTTAATTTGCAACCGTTATTTGATTTGATTTTGGAAACGGTTCCTATTGCACAAAGCAATACGGCTGTACCAATGCGCATGCAACCATCGAACCTTTCTTACGACCAATTCGTCGGCCGATTGGCCGTTGGCCGCATTTACGAAGGAATTGTGCGCCAAGGAATGACGGTAACCGTTATTTCGCCAGATGGATCACGTACACAGCAAAAAATCAGTAAATTGTTTACGCACCGTGGATTAGCAAAGGTAGAAGTGCAAGAAGCAGTTGCAGGAGACATTGTGCAAATTGCCGGTATTCCTGAAATTTATGTAGGGGACACCATTTCGCAATTGCCTGACGCAGAAGCATTGCCAACCATTGCAATCGATCCTCCAACCTTGAAAATGGACTTTATTGTAAACAATTCGCCATTTGCTGGCCGCGAAGGAACCTTCGTAACGAGCCGTCAATTGCGTGAACGTTTGCTGAAAGAAATGGAAACAAACGTTGGTTTGCGTGTCGAGATTTCTGACGGAGGAGATGTATTTACCGTGAATGGTCGTGGAGAAATGCACCTTTCGATTTTAATCGAACAAATGCGCCGTGAAGGATTTGAATTACAAGTTGGTCCGCCAAATGTGGTTTTGAAAGAAGAAAACGGCGAAACGCTTGAACCTTACGAAATCGTTGTTATCGACGTTCCAGATGAATTCACAGGAGCGGTGATTGAAAAATTAGGTCATCGTAAAGGTGAAATGATTAATATGAAAGCGGAAAATGGTTCTACACGTTTGGAATACCATATTCCAACTCGTGGATTGCTTGGTTACCGCACGGAATTTTTGACCGATACCAAAGGCGAAGGCATTTTAGCGCATCAATTTGCGCACTATGCACCATTCAAAGGTGAAATCAAACGCCGCACAACTGGTTCTATTATTTCTGGTTTCCATGGTGTTACAACCGCATACGCCCTTTCTGGACTCGAAGAACGCGGTTCACTCTTCATTGGTCCTGGAGTAGAAATCTACGAAGGAATGGTGATTGGAATGAGTATGAAGGAAAATATGACGGTAAACGCCATTCGTGAAAAGAAGCTTACCAATATGCGTTCTTCTGGAGCGGATATGTCTATCAAGCTTACACCGGCACTTGAAATGAATTTGGAACGCGCGATTGAATACGTTGACCAAGATGAATTAGTCGAAGTCACACCAGTTTCAATTCGGTTGCGTAAAAAGTACCTCAAAGAGCATGACCGTAAAAAACACGGAGTTGCCTAAAGGAATCCGCCCACAAGGGCGGTTTTCTTTTTGTGAAAAATTCGGCATAATGATTGGTATATGAGTGAATTATTGAAAGGAAGGCAAGAGGCGGAAAAACCTAAAACACCAGATTTAACAGTCATAGAAGGTGGACGCGATAAAGGCGAAGATAATGAGGTAGAAATGGCATTTTTTGATGCCTTAAGCGCAGAGTCGACTGTTTTAGAATTGGCGTTAGTCGAGAGAAAAAAAGGTTTTTTAACTACGTTTAGTGAGCGCATGAATAAGTACAAGGCATTTTTGGAAACCTCGCGCGTTTTGGTTACCTTGCTAGCTGCCGCTCCTCATTACCCTGAACGTCCACTCGAAATGCGCATGAGTGAAGCGGGCGAGGAAGTGTATAATCAATTGCAAGAAGCGGAAAGACAATTCAGCGAGCCAGAACAAAGCACTGAAGTAAGCGAAAAATCCGAAGGATTAAAACGATTGCAAGAACGGATTGAATCGAGCGATTTAGAAGAGATGCAAAAGTTTGATTTACAAAATATTTCGCCGTATTTATTGAAATTCGGCATGAGCATAGAAGAAGGCGTTCGGCTACTAGATGACCGCAGTACTTATGAAGAAGCCTACTTGAGTATTTACCGTGAATTACCACGCGAGGAAAAAGAGACCATGGTTACTTCACTTCATGGATATTATTCCGGTGCGGCCATGGATATGAATTTGAAAAAAGGGCAAATGGATCGATTTCATGCGGCAGATGCGGCAAGTGAAAATCGGCTTTATGCCATGTTAGCTATTGCTGGCAAAGAAATGCGCCCGAGTACAGCGGACGGTGTTTTTGACCGCATGTTCATAAAAATGCTTCGTGAAGAAAAAACATCTTCGCAACTTATTGAGCATTTGGGCGGTTTAGAATTGAAATCATTTTTAGCAACAGCTTCGGCTAACGGGAGAGCGAAAGAATTTTTACAAAAAACTGCAAATGAACATGAACGCCGAGCAATTGTAGAGGCTTTTGTGAATGCGGAGCCAAAGCAAGTATCGCAAGCCGATATTGCAGCAATTGCTCAAGTAATTATTCACGAGAAAAACTCTGTATTTGGAAAAGAGGTAAAACGCGCCGTACAAGAAAAATATACGGCAGCAATTCAGGAAAATGCAGAATCATC
>CAYZYJ010000003.1:0-3386 GCA_964482565.1 uncultured Gammaproteobacteria bacterium | reverse complement strand
TGTGGTTGGAAGCGTGGTAATGAAATCGTTAAGCGGTTACTAATATGTTGAAACACTCACTTCGCATTTTTAAATCACTCAAAGCTTCTTCACTCACAATCGAGGAACAGAAACGCGTACTCGGGCTATTGAGTTTTATTGCCGACGCTAAACTGGAATCGATTGCCGACGCATTTGAAAAGAATCCGCCTTGGATTGCCGAGTACTATAAACTCGCCATGCGAAAAGCGAAAGCTATGCAAGAGAAAGATTTTGGTGCTTTAAAGGCCATTACACTTGAAGAACAAAAACAAATAACCCACGCTGTTTAAGGCGTGGGTCGGCGCTTCCTTGGCGGCGGGCGCTTCGGAGGCTTATCGATGCCGTACGTGGCATCTTGGTAGAGAATCCGCTTCCATGGCAGGATCAGGATTTGGTCACCTTCTTTGGCTGCGTCGAAAAGCAGGTCGATGTCGGCATTGCGCATGCCAACACACCCGAAGGTTCCTGGCAGCGAATCATCCCAGCCGTGAATGAGGATTTGACCTCCCATCGGTGTGGACTGATTCGGCAATTCACCTTTCGCAATTGAAGCGAGGAGATTTGCTGCCATGCTTGCGTCGATGACGCCTTGCGCATAGGCTTCCTCCACATCTTTTTTTGCTGGGTAGCTAATGTGGAGCGCCTTGTAGAAGCTTGTCGATGGCCACAAATCGTACGGGTTTTCCGTGCGCTTGCGAGCCACGTTGTACCAGCCTTCTGGCGTGGATTGGTTGTCCATTCGCAGCTTGCCTTCATAAGGCCAACTGCCAAGTGCCATGCTATAGCAAGCGGTTTGGCCGTTCAGGCTCGCGAGCTTCCCGTGCTTGTACAAACCGATTTTTCGCTGCCGTTTATACACCACCACAAGTGTGGCGGGAATCGCAGCGTCTTGTCGGTACTCTGGCGGCAATTCCGCCAAGTCGGGCACACAATCGTCTACTTCGGGCACGTCTTCGATAGGCGTGAAGTCCTCTCTCCACACGTTTAACGTGGGGTCGTTTGGCATTACCTGCGGCGGACCGCAAGCGAATAGGGCTGAAATGATGAAGAACATGATTTCCCTCCATTGAGCGTTAGCCCAATAAATCAACGAGTAAAATTAGCAAGAATAAGCCAAATTGTCAATTAAAAACTGTTCATTTTTACTGAACAGGTGGCCATTTGTCATCTGTTCCTAGAAAGCGTAAAATACCAGCAATTAACAACTATTTATGAATATTCTTGCAATAATCTTCTTTTTTGTCATGTCTGGCGCTATGGGTTTTTTGACCATGAAACAAAAGAAAAAGGCCGATGAAATTGCAAAAATGCCCGAATTATCGCTTGCAAACGTAAAAGGTGGGGAAGTGGGAATAGTAAAAGGGGAAGTGCAAGGAACGCCCGTAAAATTGCCATATGTTACCGAGCCCGTGGCGTATTTTGAATATCAACTCGATGAACGCGTGGTAAAAGAAGTGAATGGGCAAAAACGTCGTTCATGGAAGCGTGTAAAGGGCGGAAAAAGCCGTCAGCCAATTCTTGTACAAAATGAATCAGGAAAAATCCTTGTAAATCCAAGCGATTTTGCCATGAAGCCAATCAAACTTTACGACGGCGAAGCGATTGGGTTAAATCAAGATATTTTTGAAGCAATACAGTTTTTGACCGAAGGACAGTTGCGTCCAGATTTAATGACAAAGAAATTAAAGCTACGATTGCACGGTTTGCCAATTGGTCAAAAGGCCATGGTTGCAGGCTTGGTGCGTAAAGATGGTGATTCACTTTCTATGACACGCGGCGAAAAGGGTTCGGTATTTGCAATAACGCACGATATTGCTGAAGTTGTGAAGAAGGAAAAAATGATGGTTTACGTTTTTACAGGACTCGGAATTTTGTTCATTGCGATTGCTATTTATACGATTGCAACAAACTAATCGATTTAAACACGGTATTCTTTGCCGTCAAAAACCGTTTCGCCGTCGATGACAACCGAGGTAATATCGGCGAATACGTCAACGTGGTATTTACTGCTTCGTTTTGGAAAGCCTTCTTTGGCGTACATCGTATGTTTTGCGCCAAGTGATAAATGAATGCCACACATACGTTCGTAACTTCCGATATCGGTTAGGTAGCGGTGGCGATTCATGGCGCGGTTCATGCCAAAACCTAATTCACGCACAGCAAGGACTTCGTCGTTTTCAATTTGTTCAAGAATTGACTGAAAGGCAGGAGGAGCGTTTTTTGCGTCTGTAATCAACCCTTTTGTAATCGTTAAAATAATCGGAGTTTCCGGAAAAATCACCTTAAAATCACGGTCAGCAAAAGCGAAAATTTCGACTTCACCGTTTACGCCGGTTAAATCTTTTGGTTCGGTAAAAACTTCGCCAATAGGGAATTGTCCGCCGGTATTTTTTAATGCGGAATAATCACCGATATTCATTTTCACTGGTTCAAAAGGGCCATCATAATGCAAAGTCGTTTGCGTGCAGTGTACGTCGATCTTTATCGCCTTATCGATGCGGTGTTTTAATGCCGGACCAACGGATCGGTAATAATTTGCGTCGTAAGCAAGGGCGTCGATGTAGATTTCGTGTTCCGTTTCTGGCATACGCCCAAGATGTGGGTGTTCAATAACGGCGAGCGCACGATTGAAAAGTTCTAAACGGAAGCGGAATTCATTCAAACGAAAACTTGTTGACTGAACGAGTACAACCAAATCGCCAGCGTTCAGTCCTGCAATTTTTTGGCGAATGTCATCTGGCGTCGTGGAATTGAAAGGTAAAAAATCTGCTTTTGGTAAAACAGCTTTATAGCCAGCGGTTAATAATCGGCTGAGGGTTGAATCTTCGTCGAATACAATGAGCGCTTGTTTTGCGGGCGTATATTCGATGGCATGAAAAACGGTATCGGAAAGATTTTTTGTGAGGGTTTCAAAATGTGGGTGCATAGAATTTTCTGTAGCCTAGCAGAAAAGCTACCGAAATAACAGGGCAGAAGGGTGTTTGCAGGGGTGATTCTTTTTTAACTATTTTCTAAACTCAGCGATATCAAGAATACTCTTGTTTAAATCTGTGCCTTCGGCGAGCATGAATTGAAAGGTATTTGCATCATTTGCAGGAACGATACGCATAAAAAGACCGCTTGCATCCATATCGCGGTAATAGGTATTCATATAATCCAAAACGCGGGGGTCGTTTGCGGGTAGCCAGCTAGTACTTTCACCAATCATATGCGCAAGTGCGATGGTATCGGCAAGCCTTTTTTCAAAAAGTCGATTTTCTTCTTCCTCTACCTGCTTCCATCTTTCTTCGAGCTGTTGATTTTGCTCATTTATCATGGTTTGGTCGGCGAAAAATGTATACGTTTCATTCCAAAAGTCTGCTTTT
>CAYZYJ010000002.1:31044-42950 GCA_964482565.1 uncultured Gammaproteobacteria bacterium | reverse complement strand
TAATTGAAAATTAACAATGAGAATAAAAACGAGGTTTTTCAATACGAAAAAACCATAAAGTGAGGCGACGATGGTTGTAATCGTCCAAATGTAATACGTATGAATATTGGCACTCGCTTTTTTATGCCAAAGATCTCGAATGGTTGGAAAATAACCAATAAAGGTCATGGCTCCACTTACGCCGTATAAAAAAGTGATTGTGTAGATAATTGATTCAGGCATATATTTTGGATTGTCTTTATTATATCAATTTATTCATATTTCACCTTGATTCAACCAAGAAAAAGACGTCTTCTGTTTACACAATTAAATCGCATGCTATACTCTAATTACAAAAACCTGTATCTTGAACTGTCACCGGACGGTGGCGTGGCTAGGACATCCAGTCTAGAGACGTGGTTGAAAATAACCCTCACGGGTTGTTTTTTGTTATTTAAAGTGCCACTCATCTTGGATCCTTCCTTTGATAATCGTCTTCAAGGTCTTGCCGTCTTTTTTATCGGGATCATATGAACGTTTTACGGTTCCAGCAATCATATCGGCGAGCTGTATCAGCACATTTTGTTTAGAATCAACAAGCTTACAATTCTGTATAATTTTCTTTTCGTTAGAATTCAGCTCTCGACGTAAGTATGTCAAAAAACTTTTACGAAACAATCTATCGCCACTTCCATCGATTTTTATTTTGGCATTAAGAATAGAATCATTACTGTGTTGTAATACTAATTTAATAATATAGCTATAAAATGAGTTTTTATTGTTTTTCAATTCATTGCTTCTAACAAGTGTTTTATCTACGACGATGCTGCGCACGGTAAAATCAAAATGTGATACTTTTTTCAAAAAAGCTTTACGTACAGCGGGCTTTGATTTATAAAATTTAAACTCTACATCCTCTGGAAAACCAAGTTCACGACGTAGTTCTTTTATTGCTATTGCAGTTTTTTCTGCTTCAAGCGGATCGTTGAATAATATAACTGAAATCACAAAGAACCGCGTAGAGCCGCGATCAAGTTTAAAACCAGGATCTCCGGAGTCATCAATAAATGCCAGTATTGGATAGTGTTGTTCTATTATTATCGCGCCAAAGGGTGATCACTAAACTGTGCCAAACATTCTTGCGAGACTTCATTAACTTCCTTGCCCGCAAAGCAAGCAAAACAAGCAGAAAATTCAGAATCTTTTTGAATAACTCCTTTATCTGAACAGCGCACAAAACGTTCGCAATAATCTCCAATCTTTTCATTTAAGGTGCAGAGTTTTCCAGTTTCTGTTGTACAGGATAAATTTTCTACATCGGTAAACTCGTCATAATGACATATATCCACCACATAGGTTTTGCCTATTGAGTCGTTTGATTGATTATCGAGCAATTTAATATCTAAAACGATGCCAAAAATTACACCCGCGACAAAGAGGATAAGAGAGAAGTTTTTTAGTGAAGAGTTCATAATGTATTTATAGCAAATCGCTAACTGAATAGCGTTCCTCGATGAGCGAGGAACGGAGCTTTGAATCAAAAGAGCGCCATTTTAGCCAGCGAGTCTTACTGACGAATAGGCATGATGATATAAGTATACTTCACGTCAGGCATGCTCTTTGGGCGCAAAACGCAAGGGTTGCCCGCATCAATCACCTCTAACGCAACGGTTTCCCCTTCCATCGCCTGCAAACCATCTAATAAATACCGGTAATTCAAGGTGATGGCATTTTCTGCGCCTTCAACTTCGGTATCGAGTAAAACGCGGTTTTCTCCACGCTTTGCATCGGTTGCGTGCAATTCGAGTTGCTTACGCGACGCATGCACGCCTAATTTTACATCATACAAACCAAGCGCCGAAAATAAACTCGCGGTTTTAATCCCTTGAATAAGGTCCTGACGTTTAATAGAAAGGGTGGTATTTGAACGCGTAGGAATAATTTGGCGGTAATCTGGGTATTTTCCTTCAATAGTGCGGCTCATTAATTCCACCGATCCAAAACGAAAAACAATTTGATTCTCATTAATCGCCATTTCTACAGCTGGCGGTGCATCTACTTCATCTTTCAAAATCCCTAAAATACGCGCCAATTCCGACATCGTGCGTTGCGGCACAATCACATCCTTTGGTTCTTTACTGCCTCCTGAAAGCTTTAATACTGTTTCTGCTAGGCGGTAACTATCGGTTGCGGCAAGCGTTAAACTTCCCTCTCCGGTTGATTCGTGGTGAAAAGACATCAATACACCAGAAAGTTCTGGCCGAGATTCATTTGAAGCGGTAGCGAACAAAACACGAGAAAGCGCTTGCTGTAATTCAGAAACCGATGCGGAATAAATAGTGCTGCCGTTCACCGGAGGAACAAGGGGAAATTCCGTTGCAGCGATTCCGTTAATTTTTGTTTGTGCGTTTTTACACGCGATTAAAAGCGTATCGTCGAGTAAATCAATATCAACACGTTCATTCGGTAACAGATTTACGAAATCAAAGAATAACTTCGAAGGAACGGTGTATTCCCCTTGTTGATCAACCTTTCCTCGAATATGGCAGGTAATGGCAATTTCAAGATTAGTTGAGATTAACTTCAATCCGCTTCCATCTGCTCTTAAAAGAACATTTGAAAGAATGGGAAGATTTACATGTTTTGTACTTATACGGCTTGTGATTGCAAGACCTTGAAAGAGATTTTCTCTGGTGCAGGATAGTTTCACATTATTTTCTCTAAATAGATTAGTCGCAGATAATAAGGGCTGTGGACAGAGTGGATAAGTGCCAATCGGCCTTTTATTATTGACGTGTAGTGGATGGGGATATGTGGATGAATGGTGATTAGTGAAGTGGACAGCCTGTAGATGAAATTATTCATTCAAATCAGATAAATGTTACCCACTATTCACACACTTGTTATACACCAGTCTGTGCACAGAGTTACACGCAGGTTACACACAGTTTTTACGCGGAACCTGTGTATAACTTCTGTCTTATAAGTTCGAGGTCACGTTTTAACTGGTCGTCATTTGAAATGAGTCCAGAAATTTTAGTATAGGCGTGCATGGCCGTTGTATGGTCGCGGCCGCCAAGTTCTTGGCCAATTGAAGGGTAAGAACTCTTCATCTCCTCTCGGAGCAAATACATAATGATTTGCCGAGGAAAAGCGAGGCGTTTTTGCCGGCTTTTGCCAATGATTTCGTCGTGATGCAGGTCGAAGTACTCGCTAACGGTATGAATGATTTGCTTTGGTGAAATCGATTTCTTTTGCGTGGTGACTTCGAAGCTTGAAATGAGCGGTAAAACGGTTTCAAGGGTTGGCTCGATGTTTTTGAATTGATGTACGGCAATAATTTTATTGAGCGCACCTTCTAATTCACGAACATTCGAATTAATTTGCGAGGCAATATGATGCAAAATGTCGCGAGCAATATCTACTCCTCGCCCCAAACACTTTAATTGCAGAATAGCGATACGTGTTTCTAAATCTGGCGCGCCAATATCGACCAACATTCCCCATTCAAGGCGTGAAAGCAACCGTTTTTCGAGTGAAATGATTTGCTTTGGCGGACGATCGGAACAAATGACGATTTGTTTATTGTTTTGGTGCAAAGCGTTAAAGGTATGGAAAAATTCCTCCTGCGTTCCTTCTTTGCCGGTAATAAACTGAATATCATCAATAAGGAGTAAATCAACGTTGCGGTAGCGGTCTTTAAACTCTTTTGCTTTTCCAGCGCGTACCGACTGAATGAATTCATTAGTAAAATGCTCGCATGTCGCATACATGATGCGCGTTTGCGGTTTTTGTTGGCGCATGAAATTCCCAACCGCGTGCAAAAGATGGGTTTTTCCTAAACCTACACCACCATAAATAAAGAGCGGGTTATAGGTTCCTCCCGGTTGAGTCGCAACGGCTTGCGAGGCAGCATAGGCGAGTTCATTCTGTTTTCCGACAACGTAAGAATCGAATGTGTACGAATCTTTTAATGTGCGCGGTTCATTTGAAGAAGCGTCATCGGTAATAAAACCAAAGTCTTCTACAATAGCTGGTTGTGTAAGTGGGGCTGATGGCGAAAAAGTTGAAACCGTTGGTGCGGGTTTTGTAAGCGTTTCTTTGAAAATGATTTGTACAGGTTCGCCTTGCCGCGTTTCTACACGGTATTGAAGCTGGCGAATGGGCGTTTCGGTAATATGTTGCAAAGACTCAAGAATATCACGATGATATTTTTTCTCGAGCCACGTTTGCGTAAAGGTATTCGGTACCCCGATCGTGATAGCACCTGGTTGAAAATCCGCAATAAAGGTATTTCTAAACCATGTTGTAAAGTGAGCTTTGCTGAGTTTTAACTCAAGCTCCCCGAGTGCCGCTTGCCACAATTCATGTGTATTCATAAGCACAAAAAAGCCTTGGCCATTAGACCTCCAATCGACTATCCACATCATAGTATAGATATCCACAGTCTACAAGAATGTGGATAAGCACAGGTTTGGGGAAAGGCTGTGGATAAGTACCAAAGAGGGCGAACGGTTGACAATAATTTGAAACGGGAATAGGATAAGTTCACATTTAAAGGCGAGCGATTGGCTCCCGAACCCATATGCCTAAGAGAACGTATCAACCAAAGAAGCGCCAACGCGCAAAAAAGCATGGATTCCGAGCCCGAATGAAATCAGGCACGGGAACGAATATCTTGAAGCGCCGTCGAGCAAAAGGACGCGTGAAGCTCGCAACAACAGCACGCCCAAGATAAACTCGAGGTTTCACCCCTCGGGTTTTTCTTTTATACTGACACTATGTTACACCTCACGAATCGCCTAAAAAACGAAGCCGACATTCAAACGCTTTTTCGCAAAGGAAAAGGTGTTTTTGATGCCGTTTGCGGGGTGAAGTATACGAAGAACAGTAAAGAAGAAAGTCGTTTTGCAATCATGATTGGGAAAAAGGTCAGTAAAAAGGCCGTTGTACGCAATAAAATTCGCCGCCAATACCGCGCCATATTGCGCAAGCATTTACCAAATATCGCTAAAGGGTTCGATGTTTTATTAATCGTTTCTCCAAAGGTAAAGGAATTAACGTATAAACAAAAGGAAGAGCGATTAATTACCGTCCTTCAAAAAGGACGTTTGCTGTAGTATGCGGTATTTGGCACATGTGTTGATTCGTTTTTACCAAATCGTCCTTTCGCCAGATACGGGATTTTTTTCCGCTCTCTTTCCGTATCGGTTTTGTAAGTACGAACCAAGTTGTTCAGAGTACGCTAGACAATCGATTTGTAAGCACGGCATTATACACGGCACAGGAAAAGGAATAACGCGCATTTTACGGTGCAACCCTTTTTCTAAAGGTGGATACGACCCGGTAAAATAATGTTAAGTGATTTCGACAACTTTTTTTCGTGCGTGTAATCCACGAATAATCGTAATACGTGACTTTGCGACGCTAAACTCATTCGCAAGAAAGCGAATAAGTTCTTGATTTGCTCGCCCTTCAATTGGTAATGCATGAAGCGCAATCGTTAGTGTTTGCGTTGCTTCGTCTTTTGATATGAGACGCGTACTCGAAGCATGTGGTTTTACAATAATGTTGTAGCGCATAGAAAAAGGCCGGCTTTTCGCCGGCACTTTTTATTTTATAATAATGGATTTCAAGCGATCAATGGTTTTTTTATTGCGAATTTGTTGTTCGAGGTATTCGCGGTATCGAGGGTCGTAGACGCGTTTATAGGCATCACTTCCCTTTTCGTAATTCGCTGCAATACGATCTAATTCCGCATCTACTTCATCGGCCTCAACGTTAATTGATTCTTTTTCTGCATACTCTTTCAAGAAGATAGCGATTTTAACGCGCTTCAATGCCGTTTGAGTGAAATCAAGTTTCAAATCAGCAAGTGTTTTATTGATGGATTTCAAATACTCTTCGAACTCTGCTCCTTTTTCTTCCACTTGGTGGCGCAATTCATGAATCATTTGATTGATTTCTTGATTCACAAGCAGGTCAGGAATTTCTTCAAATGTTGATTTTTCTGCTAATAATTCAAGCATTTCTTTTTCTTGGCGCAATAATTCTTCACGCACGTTTTCGTGGGCAATGTTTTCGGAAAGCTTTTCTTCTAAATCAGCCAAATCTTTTAATCCGAGTGTTACCGCAAATGCGTCGTCGATGGTAGGCGATTCGAGCGCAAAAATTTCTTTCAACGCAACGGTTACTTCAATGTCTTGCCCAGCTAAATGCTTTTGGTAGTGATCTTTTGGAAATGGCATGGTGAAGGTTTTTGTTTCGCCTTCTTTCATTCCTTCAATTTGCTCAACCATTCCAGCTAAATAATGCCCTTCACCGGTATAAATTCCATGGCTTCGTCCTTCTCCGCCTTCCAATACAACACCATCCTTTTTCAAGGTAAGGTCAACCACGGCTTTATCGCCCTTTACTACCGTTTCGCCACTTGGCTTACGTGTTTCTTTGGTTTGCATCATGGCTAAATCACGTTTTGCGTCGTCAATCATTTGGGCATTTGGCTTTGTATCTTTTGCCTCAACGCTTAATGCGCTTACATCAGCCATCTTTGTCATATGTGGGTAAAGCGCGATTTCTGCTTTTACCACCATATCGTTCCCTGGTGCCATTTTGTCGACACTAAAATGCGGTTGACCAACGGTTTCCAAATCCTCAGCAATCATAGCTTTTACAAATGCGGCGCGAATTAATTCTTCGGCTGCGGCTTCGAGCAATTTCATTTCGCCAATGCGTTGTTTGACCATCTCGTATGGTGCTTTTCCTGGCCGGAATCCTGGAATATTTTGAGACTTCGCAAATTCTTTTGCCGCTTTTTGCATCCCTTCTTCTACCTCAAGTGCTGGAATAGTAAAAGTAAAGATTGCTTGGTTGTTGGTTTTTTCGAATGTATATGACATAAAATGAATTGTGCGAAGTGTACGAAATTTACAAATGATTGTCAATTAAAAGAACACCCTGGTTTGTTAGTAGAATTGGCTAGTACTAGCAAAGAAATAGGAGATTTTGCTTGACTCAACCCCCATTCGATTGCTACTATAATTGTACGCATGTTCGAAAATATCAAACAATTTCTCATTAAAGCAGCACTTGGCTTTGTACGATTCTTGGTCGCTATTAAGCCGCTGACCTTGGCGTTTTTACGCACAATGACCATGCCATTTGTGTGGATTGGTCGTTTTTTTGTTGAAACGGTAATTATTCCGCTTTATCGCTTAAGTTACGGATCGCGACGCCAAATGGCAAAAGTGTATAAACCGGCACGAAATCGATTCATGTTTTTCGTTACCAATCGCTTTTCGGTTCATATTGCGATTTCATTGATTGCGATTTTAACAATTGGCATGAATTTACAAACGACTACGGTGCGCGCTGAAACATTTGGCGAAAAAAGTTTAATGTTTCAACTTATTGCTCAGCAAGATAGTTTTTTAATTGAAGAAACGCGTGTTTCGGCCGAAGAATTGGAACGCATGACCGTAAATTATAAACAACCAACTGGGCTAACAGCAATTACACGTGGAACTGACACGATTTCAGGGTTTGGAGCGATTTTAGGAGGAGGGACACTTTCGGCAACGCCGGTTACGGAAGGATCAGCTTCGGTTGCACCACGAACTGAAATTGAAACGTATACGGTTGCAACGGGCGACACCATTTCCACCATTGCAGCAAAATTTAACCTTTCCGTTAATACCATTCTTTGGGCAAATGATTTAACGGTTCGTTCCATTTTGCGCCCAGGTGACACCGTAACAATTTTGCCGATTTCTGGTCTGCAATATACGGTAAAATCGGGCGATACTATTGCAAAGATTGCAAAAACCTATTCTTCGACCGAAGAAGATATTTTAGCGTATAACAAACTCGCCTCCGCCAACGACTTAAAAACAGGCGAAGCTTTATTGATTCCGGGCGGTCAAAAACCAGCGCCTGTACCAGTGCGTGTGGTAACGCCTCGTATTGTGGCGCAACAACCTACAACATCTTCAACGCCACAAACCGTGCAAACAAGCGTAACGGGTTCTGGCACCATGGTTTGGCCAACGGATTTGCGGTTGATTACGCAATACTACGGTTGGTCGCATACGGGAATCGATATCGATTGCCATTACGAACATAATAACTATGCGGCAGATGACGGCATTGTTCAGTTTACTGGTTGGAAAGGTGGTTATGGCTATACGGTAGAAGTAAACCATGGAAACGGGATTGTGACGCGCTATGCTCACCATAAAGATTTGTATGTTGCGCAGGGTGATGCCGTTACAAAAGGCCAAGCGGTTGGACTTTGTGGAACAACCGGTCGATCAACTGGAACTCACATTCACTTCGAAGTCATGGTAAACGGAAAATTCCGCAATCCGCTTGAATATATTCGCTAGGTATTTTTTGCAAATAACCGCGGTCTGTACTGTAAGGCTTCGGTTATGTGGTGGGTTTGAATGATTGCGGAAGCGTCTAAATCGGCAATGGTACGGGCAACTTTTCGCACACGCGTCATGGCACGAGCCGATAATTTTAAGTGACGCGCTGCTTCAATAAGGAGCTCTTTACTCGGCTTATCGAGTGCGCAATATGTATCGAGCAAGGAACCGGTCATTTCGGCATTGGTAAAAATGGACGATTGTGCAAATCGTTCTTTTTGTTGATTGCGTGCAGCGATAACACGTTCACGAATAAGATGAGATTTTTCGGTTTGTGGAAGATTCAATAAGGTTTTTGCGCTAATGCGAGGTACTGGCACAATTAAATCGATTCGGTCGAGTAAGGGCCCCGAAATTTTATGCGTATATTGTTGCACTTGTCTCGGAGTGCAGGTGCATGGTTCAAGCGGGTCATCAGCAAAACCGCATGGGCATGGGTTCATGGCGGCAATAAGGGTGAATTTTGCAGGAAATTCCAAGGTTCCTGCAGCGCGCGAAATTGTTACGACACCATCTTCAAGCGGTTGACGAAGCGCTTCAATAGCAAGGCGAGGAAATTCTGGAAATTCATCTAAAAATAAAACGCCACGATGCGCAAGCGAAACTTCGCCCGGTTTTGGCCAGGTTCCGCCGCCAATTAACGATACGCCAGAAGCAGTGTGATGCGGTGAACGAAATGGCCGCGAAGTGACAAGCGAAAGCGGTTCTCTGCAATCGCGAGAAACCGAATGTACCGTTGTTACCTGCAGTGCTTCTTCGTTTGTGAGTGGCGGTAAAATGGTTGGAAATGAACGCGCGAGTAATGTTTTTCCGCTTCCAGGAGATCCGCAAAGAAGCACATTGTGTCCGCCAGATGCGGCAATTTCAAGTGCGCGTTTGGCATGTTCTTGCCCGCGCACAAGCGAAAAATCGAAGGCATCGTATTTTGTTTCGCGTGTATATTTTTTTGGTGCAACCGGATTGATAAGTGTTTGATTGCGCAACGCCTCCACAAGCCCGCGCAAATTTGCCGCGCCAAAGACGCGCACACCGTCTACAAGTGCAGCTTCGGTTGCATTCACGGTTGGCACAATTAACGTCGATATTCCCTCACGTTTCGCAAGCGTAGACGCAAGCAAACAGCCCTCTACTGCACGAACGTCGCCATTAAGCGACAATTCTCCAAGAATAATGGCGTCGTTCAACATAGCGCAATTTTGTAATTGTCCGCTCGCCCGCAAAATGCCAAGAGCAATTGGTAAATCAAATGCGGGGCCCTGCTTTTTAATGTCGGCAGGCGCAAGGTTAACAGTGATGCGCGTACGAGGAAATGGTAAACCTGAATGGCGTAATGCGGCGCGAATGCGGTCGCGTGATTCTGAAATGGCGGCGTCTGGCAATCCAACAATAGAGAAAGCCGGCATTCCTCGCGAAATATCGACTTCTACCGTGATTTTGTGCGCAGACAATCCAATGGCAGATGATGCGTAAATAAAAACAGCTCCCATACAAAATAGTTTTGTGGGAGTGTTGATTTAAGAATCTTTCTGCAACTTAGTATCAGTGTAGTAAAGAATAATCAAAATGCCAAGCAGGATGAGGATATCTGCTAAATTGATGGCAGAACGCCCAAAAAGAATCAGGTAATCGGT
This sequence comes from uncultured Gammaproteobacteria bacterium, assembly GCA_964482565.1. Lineage (GTDB taxonomy): Bacteria > Patescibacteriota > Patescibacteriia > UBA9934 > UBA9934 > CAYFMS01. The sequence continues at coordinate 32,914 of CAYZYJ010000002.1, read as the reverse complement.
TACGTAGCCATTCAAAATACGGTCGAGAAAATTTCCAAAACCGCCAATTAGCGCCACCCATGCGCCAAGTGCCACGCGAGGATTTCGCTCAAATTCCGTAAATAAGAGGTATATGAGATATGCACCGATTAAGACACTTAATGTGATTGTTATCGGTAGCGGTAAGGGAATATCAAAGGCAACGCCGTAATTTTTATACAATTCAAGTCTCAGAAATGACGGCGAAAAAAGAAACAGTTCGGGCAGATTATGATGCGCAAAAAATTTCAGGACTCCGTCAAGAAGTCCTGAAATACTGGCAATGAGTGCAATGAATAGCGAAGAACGCTTCATGATTAAAATTCCTGTGTAAGTGTACGCTTACTTGCAATAGACGAGGTTGATGTTGGACGTGCGCGCAAACGGTCTTGGTTGATTGCTTCGCCTGTGTATTTGCAAATGCCGTAAGTGCCATCTTCAATGCGTTTTAACGAGTTGTTTACATCGCGCAACGCTTTTTCTAATTCTTGTTCAATGCTTAAATTGTCGCTATACATAGCAACTTCGCTTGCATTTTCATCTTCGTCATCTCCGAAATTTGGAAAATCTGCATCGTAATCGCCATTTGTCGAACGAACATTGCGGTGCGCAATGCGACTGAGGCTTTTTTCGAGCTTCGCTTTTTCTAAAATAAGGACAGATTTCATTTCATCAATAAATGATTGGTCAAAAAAATCGCTTGTTTTCGCCATAGAGCTGTAATAAAACTTATTCTAATCCTACTTGATTCTTGTATTGTATGCAAGAATTCCGCAATAAAAAAAACAGGTCGCGTGCTTGAAAGCGACGCGACCGAGAAGTGCCTATGGTGGCATAAAAGAGTTGTCCGCAAATGAGCGGAACGTTGTGCGATAAATGAGCGAACTATTGATACGAACTACGAACGATTCACGAGAACAACGATTCACAGGAACGGGATTCACGAGAACGAGTACATTTTGGAACTGCGTGCCGTCTAACGAGGTATGGTCATTATTTCGATGCTTCAGGGTTTTCTTATTTGGACCTGAGCACAGGACCTTGCGACCGTTGGCGGACACCGTTCCTCAACACTGGATCACGAAGTCATCATATTTGATAACGGCGTAACTCAGTGTTCAGTCGGCGTCAACACACTCGGTACTGACACCCTACTCTACCATTCCAGCATGTGCGGATCACTTCGCGACATGATGCACTCCCCCAATTGTCAGTGCATGATCAGTAAAGTAGTGAGACATTCCCCGAAGAGTGGGTCTTCGGAGAACTTCCCCCGTGTCTTTTCATTCCGGTTGGAATGAAACGGGTTGATGTTGAAAGAGCGATACTTCTATGATACGAGCCTGAACACCTATTGTCAACAATATAGTTAGCCCAATAAACACGGGGCTTTTCATATTAGTGAACACTTTTAGTGTGCAAGCGAGCAGGTGCCTGTGGATAACTTGTGGGAAACCGCACAGGTTATCCACACCTACTCCCCATTAAAGCAGAAACGGGTTTGATTCTTTGTTATTGCGAGTTCTTGTACGCCGAACTTTGTGAATACATTTTCTATACGGGAGGTCATGCCAAAAGGAAGCGTACTAACCGAATTGAGGTAGAATTGTGCGTTTTTGTGGCATGTAGATAAGTGTGGTGTGGAAGAGATTTGTTCGAAAAAGTCACGATTTGCGAGGGAAAATCCTTGTTCAACGCCATGAATCACCACTTCATCGCCCGAAGCGCCGATGAGTGAAATCCGTGTAATATCGTCCGAAGACGTAATGGTAGAACGGATTTTTTGAGGATTTGAACGGATTTCTTGAATGCGTGTTCCGTCTTGTAATGTCAACGCTGAAGTAGACAATTC
>CAYZYJ010000002.1:18632-30944 GCA_964482565.1 uncultured Gammaproteobacteria bacterium | reverse complement strand
GAGATGTTCACTAGTGAGTTTGCCTGTGAATCGTTGCGGCATTGATTGGTGCAGGATTAAGTCGGCATTACTTGCTTTAATCCGATATCTGAATCGTAAAGGCGCCTTTTCTGCTACGACCACAGATTCCGTGCGCGAAATTAGTGATCCGGTTTTTGTGGTGTGGTAAAAAAGTCCTAAAGATTCAATTTCTCGAATGAATTCTGTTGAAAGCGGCTGATCGATGTGAATGCCAAGAATTTCTGAATCGGAAAAATGAATACTCACTTCTCGCGAAATAAACGGATATAGTTCAGAAAAATACAAAGGAGTTTGTGAAAATGGGGCGATAGCAGCGAAATCTTCACGTAATACTGGTCGTGAATGGCGGTCGAGTAAAAAGCGGACGCTCATGCTCGTTGATTCTGGAATGAGCTGAATAGATGTGAGGCGTTTTGCGTAGAGCTCCGCAAGAATATAGGCAGAAATGCCAATCATTCCAATACTCAATACCATCCAAAGAACCCGCCAATAGGGTTGGCGGGTTCCTCGGTCTTGCATTGGTATTGCGAGTTTATGCATGGTTCTGTCGTTTGAATGGTGGTTTTCCGCCTTGTGGTCGAGGTTTTCGTTCCTCTGGCGCACCGGTTTGTGCTTTTGCTTTCATTTCTTCGGTGTATACGTTTCCTTCTACGTCTTTCATGGTGAGGTTGATGCGTTTCATATCATCAATTTCTTTCACCTTCACGAAGACTTCTTTACCGACACTTACAATATCATCAACTTTTGCAACGCGCCAAGGTGCCATTTCAGAAATATGCACTAATCCTTCTTTTCCTGGCAATACTTCTACAAAGGCGCCAAAGTCCATCAATCGTGTGACTTTTCCTGTATACAATTCGCCAGCCTCTACCTCTTTTGTAAGAGCGATAATCCACTCTTCGGCGGCTTTTCCTGCTTCTTGATTCTTTGCGGTAATCAAGACGAGTCCATCTTGTTCAATATCAATTGTTTCAACGCCAGTTTTTGAAATGATTTCATTAATCATCTTTCCACCTGGGCCAATAACTTCACGGATTTTATCTGGATTGATACGTAAATTCGTAATGCGTGGAGCATATGGCGAAAGTTCCGCGCGCGGTTTTGCAATCGCTTTTTTCATGGTTTCAAGAATAGTGAGCCGGCCATTTCGCGCTTGACGCAAGGCTTCCACAACCATTTCATGTGAAATTCCTTGTGTTTTTGTATCCATTTGGATTGCGGTAACGCCCGTTTCGGAACCAGTTACTTTAAAATCCATTCCACCATTTCCGTCTTCCAAATCCTGTAAATCGGTAATAACCTTCCACTTGTTTTCAGTAGAGGCAAGTCCGATTGCAACTCCAGCCACGGCTGCCTTAATTGGTACACCGGCATCCATAAGTGCGAGGGTGGAACCGCAGGTTGAAGCCATAGAGCTTGAACCATTTGAACCAAATACTTCGCTTACCACGCGCACGGTGTACGGAAAATCCTCTTTTGAAGGCATCATGCGTTCCACTGCTTTTTCTGCCAAAGCACCGTGTCCAACTTCTCGGCGACCTGCGCCTCGGAGCGGTTTTGCTTCACCAACCGAATACGGAGGGAAATTATAATGGTGCATATAACGTTTTTCGCCAACTAATTCCATGCCGTCGAGTGTTTGTTGGTCGCCAGGGGCACCAAGGGTGCAAACCGAAAGCACTTGTGTTTCACCGCGCATAAAGTGCCCTGACCCGTGCACACGTGGCAAAAGTGCCACTTCCGAAACAAGTGCGCGCACTTCTTCTACGCCACGGCCGTCTACACGTTTTCCTTCTTCTACAATCATGCGAGAAATTTCATCTTGCAAAAAGTCGTAAACAATTCCTGTTGCAATAGAAACTTCGTCTTTGTCTAAACCAGCTTGCACAAGATGTGTTTTAAGACGTGAACTCAATTCCTTTTTCGCAGCACTGCGTTCACCTTTTGTCGCTTTTGGAAAGGCAAAGAAGAGTTCTTGAATTTGTGGACGCATAAATTCGCGTGCCATTTGTTTGATTTCTTCTGCTCGAACCTGTTTTTGTTTTTCTTCTTCAGTTTTTGCAGAAAACAAATCACGTTTCGGTTTGCCGATTTCGGTGCGGATTTGTTCAATAAACACGGCGAGCGATTCCATGAATTCCCCACCTTGTGCGAATGCTTCAACAAGTTCGCTTTCTACTACTTCGTCGGCGCGCGTTTCGATGTTTACTAATTTGTTTTTGCGTCCTGCAAGGTCGAGGTCGAAAAGCGATGTTTCACGTTCGGAATAGGTTGGATTAAATAGAAGCTCATTTCCAACTTTACTTACACGCACGGCTCCAATTGGGCCATTCCACGGAATGTCGCTCACGTGCAACGCACAAGAAGCACCAATAAGACCTAAAATATCTGGGTCATGTTCGCCGTCAAAAGAAAGAGCAGTGGCAATGACCTGAATATCGTTTTGAATGCGGGTGTCGAAAAGTGGACGAATTGCTCGGTCAATAAAACGTGCAACCAATACTGCTTCGTCGGTTGGTCGGCCTTCGCGTTTAATGAAACGTGAACCTTTAATGCGTCCTGCTGCGTATAGCTTTTCTTCGTAATCAACCATGAGTGGGAAAAATCCCATACCAGGGCGTACATCTTCGCTCATAACCGCCGTTACTAAAACCACGGTATCGCCCATACGTACGGTACAGCTTCCATTTGCCGCGTTTGCAAATTTGCCAAATTCAATCGTCAACTCCTTTCCTGCGAAAGTGGTTGTAAATGTTTTTTGATTCATAAATGTCGAGCCCGAGGCCTAAGACCGTTGAAAAATATCAAGATCTCTTCGTCTCGGGCCAGAGTAAATTGTTAATAGAAGCGAGTGCTCACCTCTCCTCCGCCTATAATAAAGCGGAAGACAGCCGTTCACTAAAAGGTTAAGCGACGTGTGCGGTTTTCTTGCATGTCGTCTTCATTTGCTGATGCAACAGGCGTCATGAATTCAGCGCTTGCAGGCGATTCTTTTGACGTATCAGCGTCATCAAACGACTCCACAATATCATCTTCATGCACTTCGCTTACTTCTTTTGCCGGTCTTTTAGCAAAAACACGTTTTCGTTCGGTAATCAAAAATGTATTTTGGTCGGCCGAGAAATTTGTATAAATATCTGCTTCTTCAATAAGAGCGGTAGAGGTTGATTCACGGAAAGAAGCAACGTGGAAAATGCGTCCACGGCCTTTAATGTATTTCGCAAGTGGAATGTAATCACCATCTCCTGAAACAAGAATCACAACATCTAACATATCGAGCATGCGCACAATATCGATGGTAATTCCTACATCCCAATCCCCTTTTTTATTCCCTCCTTCGTATTCGAGTAATTCTTTCGACATCACTTCAATGCCGGATTTACGCAAGGCTTCAAAAAATGGTTCTTCGTCACCTGATTTTGTAGAAATGGTGTAAGCAATGGCGCGAATAAGTTGTGCATCGCCCACACATTCTTCAACAATGCTTGCAAAGTTTACTTTACGGTTGAAAATGTTGCGAGCGCTATAGTACATGTTTTGCACGTCGATAAAGACACCGACGCGACGATTATGAGTTGAAAGCATAGTTTTTAAAAACGAAAGCCCGCGCAAAGGCGGGCTAATCGGAAATTATTGTTTTGAAACACGAAGTTTAAGAGCATCAACAAGCTCTGCATACGCTTTCTCGTCCTCGCGTTCGAGGTACTTAAGTAAGCGTCGGCGTTCCACAACCTTCTTAATAAGACCTCGGCGTGAGCTGAAATCTTTCTTGTGTAGGCGCAAGTGAGACGTGAGGTCTTTTACCTCGGCCGTCAAAATAGCGATTTGCACTTGTGGGGAACCAGTGTCGGTTGCATGCGTCTTGAATTTATCAATGATGCGTTGCTTCTGTTGTTTATCGAGCATAGTGTGTGAATTTCGTGCGAAAAACCTTGTAAACCGGGCTCAATCGGTAAACGATGTTTTACGCCAATGAATAATTGAGGACGTGAATAAGATTAGCCAAAAGGGTGATGATTGTCAATAAAAGTGAAGACCCCCAACTTGTTTCCAAGTCGGGGGTCAAGGGCGAGAACGGTCTGCCGCTCGTTCTCAGTCGCAGATAACTTGTTCGGCAGAACAAGGAGGGTCTCGTGCCCCCACCGTCCTTCATATGTTTTAGGAGCCTGAAGGCGGGGCTCCTTAGCTATCGTTTCTGCATCGGTAGATGCTCCTTTGGCGGAATTGCCTACTAAATTCTTCGTTTGCGGAAACGGTACGTTTAAACCGTCGGCGCTACGAAGAAGAACCAGTATAGCATATTTTGACTATTTGTCAAGGGAAAAGAGGTGAAAAACGATAAATACCCCAATAATTTAGGGGATTTAGGCTGTAATGCAAAGTTGTGTGACTGCAATTTTTTGTGATTTACCGTATACTGAAAACATAATCCCAATTCTTATGACACATTATATTTGTACCGGTGGTTGCATGGGTGTTTCACAAACTCCTGGTGTTTGTATGGCGCCTGATTGTGCAAAGCACTCTGAACATTTACTGCCTTGTGATTGCACAGATGGCTTGCATTATGACCAACAGTCAAAAACCGACCGCGAAGAGGGTGAAGAAATGGAAGAGGAATAGCAAAAAAACGACCGAAAAGGTCAAAAATAGGTATAACACAGGTATAACTTGACCTATTTTCGCAACAGGTATAAAATAGGTATAACTCAGGTCTAGTTATACCTATTATTATAAAATCGCTAATATATGCAGTTATTTCGACTAGAAAAGCCTACTTTTTCGGAAAATAAAGCAAAAGAAGTTTTTGACAGAATTCAGACCGATGCCGAACTTCGTGCATTTATTGATTCCGCAAACGAACCAGAATATTTATATTGGGATAAGATGAAGTACAAATCACCCATTCCAACAGGCTTTAATCATGAACAGGCGTGGTTTGCTGTACAGATTGCTCGTTTGTTTCGCTATCAGCCTTCTCCGGTAAAGGTTTTCGGTGAAGGTGCATTCCAATGGGTGAGATTGAGAGGGTTTGAAAAATTTTGCCATGAATTCGATTTGAATACAGGCGGAGAACTTGCTACATCGATTGATGATTTGAAACCCGAGGAACAACAGCGTTTGATTTCGAAAGGTGTTATGGATGAAGCTATTGCTTCGTCGCAACTCGAAGGAGCTGATACTGGTCGGGAGTATGCGCGTAAAATGTTGCGTGAAGGGATAAAGCCAAGAAATCAATCTGATCAGATGATTCTGAATAATCACAAAGCAATGATTGCGGTTGATTCCGAATATAAATCACAAGAGCTTACGCGTGATCTGTTAATAGAGATGCACCGTATGTTAACGGATAAAACTCTTGATTCCGAAGGCCGTGAACCTCAATGGCGTCCAGATGGTGAGTTGGTCGAGGTTCACGACAGTGAATTTGTGTACCATAAAGGTCCTGCGACTGAATTTGTGAATACTGAAATTAAGCGGTTCATAGAATTTGCAAATGATCGAGGTGAGGGTGATTTTATTCACCCAATTATTAAAGCAATCATGCTCCATTTTTGGATTGGCTACCTACATCCCTTTACTGATGGAAACGGTCGATTGGCACGTTTGATTTTTTACTGGTATCTCCTAAAGAAAAAATACTGGGCATTTTCATATCTGCCGTTATCAGCTGTTATAAAACGTTCAAAGAAATCCTATACCATGGCCTATGTTTATTCTGAGCAGGATAATTATGATTTAACCTATTTTATTTCCTACCAGATGAAGAAAATAAGAGAAGCAAGCTCTGGTTTTCAAGAGTATTTATCTGAAATCAGGAAATCAAATAGAGAGATGACTCGTATAGCTCGAGGTTCTCTTAACTTAAACGAACGTCAGATTCAGACACTTCGTTATTTGAGTGGTAATAGCGATGATTATTCCACGGTCAAAACTCATGGTTCAATATATAGAATTTCCAAAGCAACGGCTATTAAAGATTTGAGAATACTTACAGAAAAAGGGTTTTTGAAAAAAAAGAAAGTTGGTAAAAACTCGTATTTTTACGGTACAGAAAAAATCGATTCACTTTTCGTAAAGGAATAGCAAAAAAACGACCTTTCGGTCGTTTTTTCATGGGGCGGCTAACGGGATTGTCTTCATCTCTCGTCCTGTTCAGTCAACAGGACTCGGATTCAGAGCCGGGCCTCGCCATGCAGTCGGCTGACTGCATATGGCTCCGGCCGTTCAATTCCCGCGCAAATGTCTTCAAGACATTTGCTTCAAACAGAATAAAAGAACCGATTGCTCGGTTCTTTTATTCTGGGGCGGCTAACGGGAATTGAACCCGTACTAGAGGTACCACAAACCCCTGTGATAACCATTTCACCATAGCCGCCATGCATTGCTCGCTCCTATTTTGGCGGTCTGCGTTGTCAGAAGTCTCCGCTCCGCCTCACCGTACAAGAAGTACGGCTCGTTGGTGCTCAACTTCTTCCTAGCATCCCATCCAAACTAGTTCGCTCGCTTCGATATTCGCCTGTCTTTTTGCCCCCATACGTTGTCAGAATATTGCGCTCCTCGTCAACGTACAGAAAGTACGTCTCCTCAGTGCTCACATTCTTCCTAGTATGGGACCAAAAATCCCAGGCTCATACATGCTCATCTATTGCGCTTGTGGTTCGATCTTCTGGTGCCCTCGGAGGGAATCGAACCCCCATCAAAGGCTTAGAACGCCCCTGTTTTATCCATTAAACTACAAGGGCTGACTTCTTCCAAATACCCTAACTGACTATAGGTTTTTCGTCTATGGCAGTTGGCACAACTTATATCATAATTCTTTTTGGCGATCAAGATGGTCGACATCATGTTTACCAGACCTAGTTCCCGTGGAATTTTTTGTGAATATTTTGCAAATCCCGATTGGTAACGTGGGTGTAGACTTGCGTTGTGGTGATGCTTTCATGCCCGAGCATGGCTTGAACCGACCGAATATCGGCGCCGTTTCGTAGCAAATCTGTTGCAAAGGTATGGCGCAAAACATGTGGCGTAATGCGTTTGGTAATTCCCGCCTGCACCGCATAACGTTCAATTAAACGCTGAATCGAACGCGAGCTAATTGGCATGGTTTCACGTGCGCCTTTTGCGCGATCATGCCCCACAAAAACGAATGGCGAAGAATCCTGCCGTTTTTCTAAATAGGCTTTTACCGCTTCTTTTGCGCGAGGCGAAAGGAAAACAATGCGATGTTTTGACCCTTTTCCTTTAATAGTAAAGTCGTCGCGTTTTAAATTTATATGTTCGATTTCGAGTTTTGCAAGTTCAGAAACCCGTAATCCGGTTGCGAAAAGTAATTCAATAATTGCTTTATCGCGCAATTTTACTAATCCGTCGGCATGTTTTTCTGGCGCCTCGCGTAATCGTGCTAATTCATCGGTTTCCAAAAAAGCGACTTGGCGTGTCCCTTGTTTTGAGAGTTCAATTTTTTCAGGAGTGATAGTTTTAACGTCTTTACGTTGTAAGTATTTCAAGAATGATCGCAAGGCAATTAAATGATAATTCTGCGTTGATTTTTTGAGTTGCGTTTCAGCTCTTCCTTCAATGTCGCGGTTTAAATGTAAACGATATTTACGAATCAAATCCGATGATATTTTTGACGGATGTGGGTATTCTGCCCAATCAGCAAAACGATTCAAATAAAAATGATAATTCGCAATCGTTCGCGGCGATCGGCCACGTTCAATTTCTAAGTATTCTAAAAAGTCGGTAATGAAGGGTGATAATTCGTCTTTCATAAAATCATTATACGACACTTCGGAATCACTGCCTATTTCTTTAAAATCAGCTATACTGCGTTTATATGAAAAACACCAAAACCCTCATCTCTTGGAATGTAAACGGTATTCGTGCGGCAGATAAAAAAGGCTTTAGGGGCTGGCTCGAACGCACGGCGCCTGCAGTGTTATGCGTACAGGAAACGAAAGCGCATGTAGAACAGCTAAAAGATGAGTTATTGCACCCAAATGGGTATATGGGCGTTTGGAATCAGGCTGAAAAGAAGGGTTATAGCGGCGTGGCGACATTTGCGCTTGAAAAGCCATTATTGCAGGTGTCGCATTTTGGAGAAAGTTTGCTCGACGAAGAGGGGCGTATCATTTTAACCGAACATAAAGGCTTTTATTTATTTAACGTGTATTTTCCAAATGGCGGGCGAGGGCAAGATCGACTAGATTATAAAATGCGCTTTTACGACCGGTTTTTAACGCTAATTGAAGAGTATCGCAAAAAGAAGCCAGTTTTGATTTGTGGCGATGTAAATACAGCTCACCATGAAATCGATTTGGCACGGCCAAAAGAAAATGCCAAAACCTCGGGGTTTTTGCCGATTGAACGGGCATGGCTCGATAAATTGGAATCGTTTGGGTACGTTGATACTTTTCGTGCGTTTTACAAAGAAAAACCTGATGTTTATAGTTGGTGGGATATGAAATCTGGCGCACGCGTACGAAATGTTGGCTGGAGAATTGATTATTTCTGGGCCGATTCTGCGCTCATGCCGCATATAAAAGATGCCTTTGTGCTCGCAGATGTGTTAGGATCAGATCACTGCCCTGTTGGCATTACTATTGATGCCTCATTACTCTAAACTTATGAAAACCCTTTTCCCTGTCATTATTGCCCTTTGTTTGCTCGCTGGCGCTGGGTGCGTAAAGCAATTACCAGATCCGCAATCGCCGATTGTTGTGCCTGTTGAAGATGTTCAAGATGTTGAAAACGATTCAAATGTGCGTTTAACGGCGCCAAAAGATGGCGATGTGGTGACTTCCCCGCTTTTGATTCAAGGTTCGGCGCGTGTTTTTGAAGCGGTTGTTTCTTACGAAATCCGTTCCCTTAACGAAACGGTGCTTGCAACTGGGTTTACCATGACGCATGCAGAAGACGTTGGATTATATGGCCCGTTTGAAGCTGAAATCTTTTTGCCGGCAATTTCTGAACCCGCATTTTACCTCGATGTCTTTTGGCATTCGCCAGAAGATGGCCGCAGGTTAGATGTTGTACGTCGTCGTTTAACGCTTGCAAATCAAGAAAAAACAACGGTAGACGTGTACTTTTCCGATGATGCCGAAGTGATTGCAGGTGATTGCACGGCGGTTGACGTAGAAAAACGCACGGTTGCAAAAACCTTGCGTGTTGGCGAATTTGCGATTCAAGAAATGCTGAAAGGCCCAACAAAAGCGTGGGGAGTGAGTATGATTCCTGAATGGACAACCTTTGAATCGCTGTCGATTGCAAATGGTGAAGCGGTGCTACGCCTTAATTCACCGTCGTTGCAGGAATGGAGTGGCGGTTCGTGCAAAGTGCAGGCAATTCGTTCGCAAATCGAAGAAACGCTCAAACAATTTGAAAGTGTGAATACGGTTCGTATTATGGTAAATGGTGAAGAAGAATCGATTCTTCAGCCGTAATGGCAAAAAATCGCGTCGCCTTGGTGGCGGCGCTTTTTTTATTTGATTGAACGGGCTACACTGCTTCCATATGTCAAAGAAACCTATTGCTCTCATTATTGATGGAAATGCCCTTTTACACCGTGCTTGGCATGCCATTCCGCCACTCACGAAATCTGACGGGGTGATTGTGAACGCTGTTTATGGCTTCGTGAATGTGATTGAAAAAGTGCGTAAAGAATATGCACCAGATTATTTTGCGGTTGCATGGGATTTGCCAGGAAAAACGTTTCGTCATGAATTGATGGAATCGTATAAAGGCACGCGCGTAAAAAAAGAACAGGAATTATACGACCAAATCGATATGATTCGCACCTTTTTGCGTGCGTATCAAATCCCTTCGCTTTCGGTTGAAGGCATGGAAGCCGACGACGTGATTGGTTCTTTTGCTCATGCCTTTTGCAAGAATGACACGGCGGATGTACGCATTTTAACGGGCGATATGGACGCATTGCAATTGGTGAATGAATGCGTGCATGTAATTGGATTTGTGAAGGGACTTTCTGAGGTAAAGGAATACGACATTGCGGCGGTAAAAGAAAAGTATGGATTAGTGCCAAATCAATTGATTGATTTGAAAACTTTGATGGGCGATAGTTCCGACAATATTCCAGGAATTGCAGGCATTGGAAAATTAACGGCAACAAAATTGATTACAGAATTTGGCACGATTGATGGCGTTTTGGCGGCATTACAAACAGGCACCTTAAAACCAGCAATTGCCAAAAAACTCGCCGGCCAAGAAGAAACCTTGAAATTGATGCGTACGCTAGTAACCATTGTTACCGATATTCCACTTCCAGCAACGTTTGAAGAAATGAAAAAGAGCGAACCAAAGGTTGATGAATTGATTAAGCTTTTGCGCGAATATGGTTTCCGTCGTGTTTTGGCAGATTATGAGCAGGCACAATATGCGGAACAGCCGAATGCAGAGCCAGAGCAGCCCGCAAAAAAATCAGATACCTCTTTTTCAATTGTTCCATTGTCTAAGTTAACTAAGACAAAATCATTCTTTTTCCTGCAAACGAAGTCTGAGGATTTATTTGGCAGTAAGATTGCAGGAATTGCGGTGAGTGATGGGAAACATCTATTTACTGCAGAAAATCCTGAGAAAAACATAATAGCCGATGTACTTGCGCATCTCAATGAATCAAAAGAGGTGATTGGCCACGATGTAAAACAAGCAATGCATGTGATTGGCGAAATCACGGTGCCTATTTTTGATGTGATGATTGCAGGGTATATGCGAAACTCGGCATTACGCACCTTTGATTTACGCACCTTGGCGCAAACGTATACGTCGTCGCCACTTTCGGAATCCGCAAGTATTGCAGAGAACGTACAATCACTTATGGCGATTGAAACGATTTTGCGCAAAGAGTTAAAGGACGAAGAATTGGAAACCGTTGCGTTTAAGATTGAAATGCCGTTGATTCCGGTCTTATTCCGTATGGAAAAAGCAGGAATTGAAGTGAATCGTGCGCATTTGGCACAACTCGCCATTTCATTTGAATCCGAAATTGAACGCCTTACGAAACGCATTTATACGGTTGCGGGCAAGGAATTCAATATCAACTCCCCTTCTCAACTCGCAGTTATCTTATTCGAAGACTTGCAATTACCAACAAAAGGCATCAAAAAAACGAAATCAGGTTTTTCTACGGCTGCTAGTGAACTCGAAAAACTGTGGGATTTACATGAACTTGTGCCTCTTGTGAGCGAATACCGCGAAATCGCCAAGCTCAAATCAACCTATATCGATACGCTGCCATTACTCGTTCAAAGCGATGGGCGAATTCATACAACATTCGAGCAATCAGTGGCAGCGACGGGTCGATTAGCGTCTTCGAATCCGAATATGCAAAATATTCCAATTCGCACCGAACTTGGAAACGATATTCGCCGAGCGTTTGTGGCGAAAAAGGGGCATGTATTGATTGCGGCCGATTATTCGCAAATTGAATTGCGTTTAGCAGCGATTTTGGCGCGCGATGAATCGTTTTTGCGCGCATTCAAAGAAGGAGCCGATATTCACAAGCGAACGGCGGCGGAAATTTTAGAAAAGCACGAAGATGAAGTAACAAAAGAAGAACGTAGTGCAGCAAAGGCGATTAATTTCGGCATTTTATACGGCATGGGCGCGCGAAATTTGGCGCGTAGCACAGGCTTTTCGCAAGAGGAAGCAAAATCGTTTATTGAACGTTATTTTGCGGTACACCCAGGAATTCAGCAATACATTAACGATACAAAGGCATTTGCGCATGAACATGGCTTTGTGAAAACGGTTTTTGGACGCAAGCGGTATTTGCCCGAACTCGAATCGCATATGCAAATGGTGCGCGCTTCAGCGGAACGTATTGCGGTAAATATGCCTTTACAAGGAACGCAGGCGGATTTGATTAAAATGGCCATGATTCAAATTGATGCGTGGTTAACGGAAAGTAAAATTGATGCGCAATTATTACTACAAGTTCACGATGAATTGGTGCTTGAGGTGAAAGAAGCGGACGCAGACACCGTGATGCAGAAAGTAACGAGCCTCATGGAATCCGTTTGGGAAAGTGAAATTCCACTGAGTGTTTCGGTGGCAATCGGCGCAAATTGGGCGGAATTAAAATAATATTGCGTTTAGATTCGTTGCGTCGTAAGATTGGGGCATGATTTTGGTTTTATACGGTGAAAATGCCTTAGCAAAAGAACGAAAACGCGCAGAAATTGTGGCGCGTTTTTTGGAAAAGTTTGATCCGTCGGGAATGAATTTTGTTGAGTTTCCTTTGCAAAGCGATGCGGAATTACGATTTGCTGA
>CAYZYJ010000002.1:14249-18532 GCA_964482565.1 uncultured Gammaproteobacteria bacterium | reverse complement strand
AGCTTTCAAGAGCGTTTACGTTGGTTACAGAGCGAATGCACACAATTACGAGTTACACTGCCACCCCGATTGCAAGAAACGCTCCTGGCGCAATTTACAAACGATAATGAGGTGCTCACAGAATTACGAAAGCTTGCGGCATTCAGTAAAACCGAGTCGCTTTCCGAAGAAGACTTTTTGGCGCTTGTTGATGTACCGGCGGAAGATGCGTTATTTGCGTGTATTGATGCGATTAGTGAAAAACGTCCTAAAGAGGCATTACGATTACTCGAAAATCAACGAAACTTTGGGACGAGTGATTTTGCCTTGCTTGCCTTGCTTTTGCGACAAATTCGGCTTTTACTTGGGGCATCTTTGCATGCGCCGTCGTCGGGGTCATTTGAATCGGCTATGGGGATTTCGCCGTATGTGGCGAAAAAAGCGCTTTTACAGGCGAATAAGTTTTCAAAAAATGACTTGGCAAACTTGCATAATGCCGCCTTTTCATTGGATTTAGATGTGAAACGTGGACGTTTGCAGGCAAAAGAAGCGGTGAATAGCTTGATTTTACAATTCCTTTCTTGACGAAATTGGCTAATTACCATACTATTCGCGCTGTCCTAACCGATGACTCGCTCTCATCTTATATTGGAAAAAATTATGCCAAATCTACAACAAGCAAAGAAAGCGTTGCGTCAAAGTGTTGTTCGCGCAAAACGAAATAGCCTCGTTCGCGAAGAAATTCACTCTATGCGACGACGTTTCCGCAAGCTTCTCGAAGAAGGAAAAAAGGCTGAAGCTGAAACGCTTATGCCAACCATCTACAAGATGCTCGACAAAAGTGTGACCAAGCGTGTAAACAAATTGAATACCGCAGCTCGCATCAAGTCTCGCCTTGCAAAACGTCTCGTTTCCGCAAAATAAAATATCGGCCATTGGCCGATATTTTATTATTCTGCGATCAATGGCTTCGCGATATTTTCGACTTCGATAATGTCGTCTTTGCTTCCGTCTGAAATCTTAATCACATCCTTGCTGATTTTTCTCAACTCGTCGCCCGATTGATTATATTGATTCACGACTGTGGTAAGGTTTTTGCCCATTTTTTCGTGGTAATCCTTATACGATTTAAAATGCTTCCCAAGTTCTGCGACGCGTTTGATGATTTCTTGCGTCGACGCTTCGAGTTGTAATTCTCGCAACCCGAGTAAAACCGTTTGTAAATACGCGTAAAACGATGTTGGCGAAACAAGCATAACGTGTTTGGAAAAAGCGTATTCCACTAAGTTTTTGCTATTAATTCCGGAACCAATTTCAGCGTTTAGTAAGTTATAATACACCCCTTCTGCTGGAATAAACATAAAGGCAAACCCCATGGTGCTAAATTCAGGGCGAATGTATTTCGATGTTTCATCGATGCGCATTCTTACGTCACTCTTGAATGCTTTTTCGAGGGTGTCGCGCTTTTCAGGGTCTTGTTCGGCAATCATGCGATTGTAATTTTCAAGCGTAAATTTCGCGTCAATCGGAATGATTTGATCACGAATGAAAATAACCGAATCAGCAATTAAGGCAGCTCCAGCGTCGTCTAAACCGACCTTATGCTGCATGGCATAACTTCCTTTTGGTAAAACGTTTCCGAGCAAGGTTTCGAGCCAGTATTCTCCTAAAACTCCGCGTTGTTTTGGATTTTTCAAAATATTCTGTAAGTCTTGCAATTGCCCAGAAAAATCGAGAACTTGTTTATTCGTTCGGTCGAGTGTGGTGAGTTTGTCGGTAACGTCTTGAACGATTTTAGAGGTTTGTTCGAATTGACGTTGAATCGTTGAATGCGACGTCGCCATGCCCTTACTCATATTCTCATGCATGCGTTCGAGGTGAGTACTGACCTCTTTTCGGTGATCCGAAGTGGAGCGAATCATTTCTTCCCGTATTTGCTGCATTTGCTGAAGAATATTTTGCGACACTGAATCATCTTGTTTTTTAGGCCAAAATTGATAGGCTATAAGGGCGAATAGAACGACTGAAAGAAGAACGATGATAAGTATTTCCATGCGTTGTGGTTAGTGGAGCGATTGTACCACGAACTTTAGCGCAGTCATAGCTTCATTTTGCGACACATGATGACGATTTTCTGCGGTGAATTCTCAGAAAATGGCATATTTGACCTCGTAGCTCAATTGGATAGAGCAGTTCCGTCCTAAGGAAAAGGTTGCAGGTTCAACTCCCGCCGAGGTCACCACGATCGCTTTTGTTACCCTGCCGTACTCGTCGATCGTTTCACGAAAAACTGATTACTCGCATCTACTAAAAAAACCAGTTCCAACAGGAACTGGTTTTCGCGTTATCGCCCAATATTTCACCATGCAAATAATAGTTACACACAGAACACACAACTTATCCACAGAGGCTTCGCCTGATTTTGGAGCGAATTCCGGCAGCGGTTCGGTGCGAAAGCATCAATATGAGCGTAATATTTGGCTAGCTTTAGCGCAAAAAGTAAATGCTGTGCAAATCGTTGAATAATCCGAATTACGAAGTTATCCACAAAGGCTTCGCCTCTGTGGATAAACGTTTGGTGATGCACGAGTGATCAGTTTCTGTGAAAACTATGTGAATTCGTCAATGTGTTTTGATGGAATCTTAGCTATGTCCGAATGCGCCTGTTGACATGAGACCTCTACGGTGACGATTTCTACAGCTGCCAGGTTTTTACTCTATACAATGCTTATAACTGCCACAGGTTAACATCTTGAACAGTTGTAATGAGACGATCTGTCTATATTACTTTGAACAAATCGGTGATTTTCGTTCCAATTGGAACAGAAATTTAGGCATTATACGAAATCTTCGTCGGTGCGCAGGTATAGACGAGGATTTTGGCCGATCTCGACGAAATCATCAACTATCAACTAAATCCTTGAAGGAGTATTCAAGTGGCAAAAATACCTCAAAAGTCAACGAATGTCTTGACATTACGCTTCAGAGTCGGAGATCGAAATTGCGGGAATAATTTTGTTGCAACCTGTGGACAACTATGCCGAAGTCTGACTTCAAAGTCAGACTTCGGAACCCGCAAAAGAGTTATCCACAACTGTGGAAAAGTACTGAACACAATTTTTAATCTGCTAATGTGAGCCACAAAGTATGGCTTGTGAATGCAAAAACTGTGTTATAATACGCATATGCAATCCCGATTTTGGCTGTTGATAACTGCAATATTACTCGCGACCACGTACCCGTCGCTTGGTTTGGCGATGTCTTCCACGAATTACGAAATTCGTTTCGGAGCTATTGGGGCGGGTGGCGGAAATGTGGGGTCTTCAGCTACGTATCAGTTGCGCGATTCTGTTGGAGCGCCAGGTGGGCTTGGTGGTGTATCGACCAATTATGCGATGCATGGCGGATTTCGGGGTGGAATCTATGATCCGGTCGTTGCTTTCGAAGTTTTTGCACAAGATCGCGCAACCCAGGTGGCAGTAACGGTGCTTTCCGGCACCACGGTCACTCTTTCGAGCGTGAATGGCATGAGTGCAGGGCAAAAACTCCTCATTGTGCAAAATCAAGGCGCGTCGCAACATTCGGCGCTTGGTGAAATTACAGGTATTGCAGGAAATGTCGTAACGATCGATTTTTGGACGCATTCTGGAACCATGCCGACTATTGATGGCGTGAATGATTATGCTTATATCGTGAATTCATCTACGGCTTCGCTTGGCACGCTTACGTCCTCCGCCGTCGCAACCGCCGTGATTGGTTGGCAAGTTAACGCCGATATTGATGACGGTTATGGTGTGTATGTGTATGAAAATCACAATTTACAAAACGGGTCGGCTCAAATCATTGCCGACGTTGCCGACGCAACTGTTTCTGCTGGCGTAAGCGAATACGGTGCACGCAGTTCCGACACAACTCTTGCTGGTTCAACGTTTGATACAGCCGACACGGCGATTCTCAGCTCAGCTCAACTTGTCGGAAGTCGGTCTGATAATGCCTTTAAATCGCGCGATTTTCTTACACTGAAAGCCGGAATTAATGCGAGCCACGCCACGGGCAATTTTTCGCATCAACTGACCTTTATTTATGTTGGCGATTATTAAACGGCTATTTGCTTGCGGATTATTTTTGATTATTTTTGCGCCAGTACAAGCATTTGCACATAAATTGGAACCAGCGATTTTAGACATTCCAATTTTGCAACAGGATGCGAAATACTATTTAACGCTCACTAATACCAAGGATTCGGCGCAGCGATTTGACCTCACGCTTGTGAACGTTGTGATTGATGAGGAAAGTGGCGAAGC
>CAYZYJ010000002.1:0-14149 GCA_964482565.1 uncultured Gammaproteobacteria bacterium | reverse complement strand
CTGATTATCAACTTCTCAGCAATCATGTCAGCTTTGCAAAACGATTTTCAACATTGCGATACGAAGCGTTAATAAAGGCGAGTAGCGAAGGCGCAGCAAAACCAGAGCTCACCATGCAAATTCAATCACTATTCGGTCGAACAATCGAAAGCCTGCCGGTAAATCCTGCAGGAAAACGTGTACCGAAAGAATTGTCACGTGCGTTTACGGTTGATTGGCAATTTGCAAGCGATGGAATTTCTCTATTTCGTATTGTGCAAGAACCATTTGGGCTATATCACATTAATATCATCAACCAAGATGACGAGGTGGTGTATACAAAATGGCAATTCCTCTTTTCTGCGAAAAAAATCGCGCTTGTAGGGTTTCTTCTCGTCGCATTTAGTGGCATAATAGCGATACGAAGAAATCGTATTCATGCTTGAACGATTGTTTTTACAAAATAAATTAGCGGTACTGGCATTTTTTGCGATTGCCTTTTTATTTGTTCCATTTTTGCCAGCGTTTTCTGCTACCGTGAGTGACGCTTACAATCAACCTAGTTCGCATGCAACGTCGACGGGTTCAAATCACACAATTACGTTCATAACCCCAACGGGTGCCGCAGACTCTGAAACCATTATTTTGCGATTCGATGCTGGTTTTGACATGAATGGGATTACAGAGAATGACATTGATATTTCAGACGACGGTATAGATTTAACAACCACTCCAGATTGTTTAATGCTCGCGCAAGCAGGGGTAACTGTGGTTGGAAATGAGGTTATTATTGAAATTTGTTCTGGTGGAGCTGGCGCAATTGGCGCAGGAAGTACCGTTGTGATTGAAATTGGCGCGCATGCTTCGGCTTCTGGAACAGGTTCGACGCGTATAAATAATCCGTCAACGGTTGGAACGCATTATATTGAATTGCTTGGAACATTTGGGGATTCCGCATCTATCCCAATGCCAGTTGTCAGCTCTACTTCAGGGAGTGTTACCGCTTTTATTCCAACTGGCGGAAGTCCGCAACCACCTCCACCACTTCCTGCTGCAACAACGGTAACGGTTGTGCAACCAAATGGCGGTGAATCATTGACCCCAGGGAATGCCTACCAAATTTTATGGAATTATACAGGCAATGTTTCGTTTGTGAATATATTGTGGACCATGAATAATGGCGCAACCTATACACCGATTGCGACGGGAATCTCGAACACCGCCAGCTATACCTGGATTGTGCCAAATGTCGTCACACAATTAGCGCGTATTAAAATTGAAGCGACGGATTTAGTCTCTATTCAGGCAAGCGATGCATCAAATGCCCCGTTTTCAATTGGTACAGCCGAACCTGAACCGGAACCAATTCCAGAACCCGAGCCAGAACCTGAACCCGAACCAGAGCCGCCGGTTATTCCTCCTATTGATCCAGGGCCGCAACCGGAGCCGCCAGTTATTCCTACGCCCCCAACGCCACCAGGTCCTTTGTCGCCACTTCCAACTTTGCCGCCTGCGCCAAGCGAACCAACGCCCGTTGAGCCTCCAGCAGTGCCAGAAACAGGTATTGCTCTCGAAGTGAATACAGGAAATAACCTCATCAAACTTGAAGAACGCGACGATGCCTATCGCGTACTTGCTGGCATGCCAACAACGGCCGTGTATGCGCCATCAAATAGTGAAAATATTTCCTCGGTGGAAGTTTTGTATGGGGAAGAACGACTCGTTGCGGAACGTTTAGAAAGTGGTGCGTATCGTGTTGAATTGCGTCCTGGCGCTGACTTAACGCGTTTGCACGCCGTATTCACCTACAATGACGGTGAGGTGATTTCGATTTCTAAAACGCTTGCACCACAAAATACAGGCCTTGTTTTTGAAGTGACGGATGCGGGTGAAATGCCTGTTATTGGTGCAGTTTTAACGCTGTTTTCGGTTGATGGTGGAGTGCATACGCAATTTCCTGGGTTAACCTATGGGCAATTCAATCCACTCATTTCGCGTGAAGATGGTTCATTTGCATGGTATGTGCCAAATGGGACTTATGTGGTTACGGCCGCAAAACCAGGATTTGAAGATACGGAATTGCGCTTTGTTGTTGCGAATAATGTGTTGAATCCACGCATTGCTCTTACACGCACCGAAGAATTGCCGCCTGCGGTAGAGCCAGAACCTGGTGAAGAGCCAACCGAGCCAGTACCAACCCCGGTTACGCCACAAACCATTCGTGAATCGGTGCAAGAGGTGCTTGATTCGCCAGAAGCTCAAGCCGTGGCAGAAATTGCTTTGCCTGTTGCTGCTTTAGCGACGGTTGCTGGAACGGCAATATTGATTGCAGCATTTAATTTAATGCCGTTTCTGTATTCGCTCTTCACCTCGCCGATTTTGCTTTTAGCGCGACGAAAACGTGAAACATTTGGCCGTGTGTATAATGCGATGACAAAAATCAGCGTGGATTTGGCAATTGTCCGATTATTCGACGCGTCAACGAATCGTCTTGTGCGCACCATGGTGACCGATCAAGAAGGTCGTTATATTTTTAAAGTTGATCCAGGGAAATACCGCATGGAGGTTACAAAGAATGGTTTTGTCTTTCCAAGTTTGTATTTGCGCGGAGAAAAAACCGACGGCAAGTTTTTAGATGTGTATACAGGCGGAACGATTGAAGTAACCGGTTACGACACCGTGATTACCGCAAATATTCCACTCGATCCAAGCGATGCACCCGCTTTCCATAAACCAAAAACGTTGATTTTGAAACGATTCTTGCGCGTATTGCAACAAGTAATTGCGATTTCTGGTGTGATTATTTCGCTCGTGATTTTGATTATTCATCCGGGAATTTTCACGGGGCTTTTATTCTCGGCGCAAGTGATGCTTTATGGATTAACGCGTCGTTTAGCAGCGCCAAAGAAACGGAAAGGATGGGGAATTGTGCGTGAAGAGAAAAAGAAAGAAGCAATTCCAAATGCCGTGGTTCGATTATTTGAACCGAAATATAATAAATTGATTGAAACATCTATTACCGATCGGCTCGGTCGATATGCATTTATGGCCGGTCCAAATACGTACTTCGTAACGATTGAAAAGCCAGGATTTGAAAAAATCGAAATCAAACCAATTGATTATTCGAAGAATCAAGAACCGAAACCAATTTCAATTGATGTAAAGCTGAAACGTCTTTCAACATAGTGTATAATAAAAGTACAAAAGCTATGCAAAGGTGGAAACAACAATTCAACGCATCGCAACGTCTTTTATTATTCTTCGGGTTGTCGCTCGGAATTGTTTTTGGAACACTTGGTTCGCATACATTTTATACAAATTACATCGCAGAAGCAGTTGCGCCATCAAACATTATTACCTACCAAGGTCGTGTTTTGAATGCGAATGGCGTGCCGGTTGCTTCAGCTTCTGCCGAAATTATTTTTGAACTTTACGATGCACTTGCTGCTGGAAATTGTTTGTGGTCAAACTCATCTTCCACTTGTGCGAGCGCAACCGCGCGAACGGTTACTTTAACCGACGGCTTATTTTCTGAGCCGCTTGGAGATGCATCAGAGTCGTATGCAACCATTCCGGATGCCGTTTTTGCAGATAATGCAGCCGTGTATTTGCAAGTAACGATTGAGGGAGAAACGCTCAGCCCACGCCAATTAATGACGGCGGTGCCATTTGCTATGAATGCGCAAACGCTCGACGGCCTGAATTCTGATGCATTTTTGCTTGCTGGCGGCGATACCGCAACAGGCGCCTTTGATTTTACGGGTGCCACATTTTCTGGCGCATCGCCATTTGTATTTGAAGGATCAACGGTAGATGCCTTTAGCACAACGTTTACGATTACTGATCCAACAGCAGGGAACGTTATTACCTTTCAAGATGGTACGGGAACCGTTGCATTTTTGAGCGATATCGGCGGTGGTTCACTCTTTACTGATGGCGGAACGGTTACCTATTTAACGTCGGTTACCGATGACTTTGCCCTTGGCGGAACAACACTTTCTGCACCATTTTCGGTTGCTGTTGCTTCAAATACGATTCGCATAGGTGACGGTGCAAATGACGCAAACGACCCAACGATTCAGTTTTATGCGTCAAATGCTGGTCCAGATTCCGGAACGCTTTCGTATATCGATGCTGATGGTTGGCTTTTTGCAGGCGGCGACGTTTACATTGGCGACGCGAGTGTAGAACAAAATAATATCCCAGTTTTCCCAGCTATGAATGGAGATGAATTGTGGGTAAACGGAAGTATTTTAACGGGCGGGTCGGTTTCTGCAAATGAATACGTACTCGCAGGTCTCGGAATTGATTCTAACGGTGCGATTTATGTAACCGGATTAGTAGAGTCGCTTGAATTGTTAGAAGAAACCATTCTTGGTTCAGGCGCTTTGGCGATTACGGCTGATGCGGGCGACTTGGAACTCATCTCAACTCTTGGCGACTTATTTATTACTTCTGGCGCAACTGTTGAATTTAACGATGCGACGTTACTTGCTGCAATCACCCTCACTGACGCCGACGATTCTTTTGATTCGGGTGACACCGCAATCGTGGACGCAATCAACGTTGCCTACAATGCGGCACTTTCTGGCGCATCACTCTTTACCGATGGTGGAACGGTTACGTACCTCACTTCGTTGACGGATGATTTCGCTATTGGCGGATCGGCGTTTGCTACGGCGGCGTTTGGTGTTGATGAATCGGCGAATACAATTTATGTAGGCGACGGCGCAACCACAAATGGAACGATCAACTTAAAAAATCTCAATGCCGGAGTGGCGACCATTGTTTTTAATGATTCTGATCGTTTAGTTTTAACGGGAGGCGATGTAGAAGTAGCGAGTGATTTGCGTGTAAACGGGGGTGATATTATTACAAGTCAATCCGTTTTGAATTTTAGAAACGATGACGGTGGTGCACGTGAATTTAGTTTTTATTCCGGCGCGGATCAGCTTTTTCGATTAGAAGGTGCTGGAACACAGGGGTATGGGTATATTCCTGGTTCTCTTTCTGTAGAAAATTTGGAAGATGAAAATGTACTTTACATTTACGGAGAAACTACCACAAACCCGGTAGCAATCTTTGAAAGCGTTGTTGCTTCGGCAGACGCCATTGTTTCTATTCAGGGCGGAAATTTTGTAAATGATTCTGGTTTAGCGCTTGAAATTATTGTCGATGAAACAACAGAGACGGCCGATATCGTTCGCATCACAACCGAATTTGGAGCACCAGCTAATAACGTATTTCGCATCGAAGCAGACGGTGAAACATTTAGCGATGTAGGATTTACCGCGGGCGCCTTTTCAACCAATTATTACGATGCACTCATAACTTCCACAAGTGCATTCACTTACCGATCGCCAACAAGTTTTACGTGGGAGGATGATGCTTCGAATACTCTATTACAACTTGATGACGACGGAACCGATGGGTCATTATATTTGCCGGGAACCTTTTATTTAGAAAATTTGCAAAACCAGCTTGCCTTTGAAATTTATTCAGAAGCAACAAGTCAAAAATTGCTTTCTATTTCAAACGGCTTGACCACATTTAGTGGCCCAATGATTGATGTACAAGCGGGTAATTTTACCGACGATAATGGATTGTTACTTAATATGGCAGCCGGAACCGAAGTAACGGCAACGGCAGATTTGGTACGCATTGCTTCTGGTGTTTATGCAGGAACGGAATTCCGTATTGAAGCAGACGGCGAAACGTTTGCAATGGGCGGGTTTACCGCAGGAACAACGTTTGGAACAAATTTTCACGACAATCAAATCATCTCTGCTAGTGCATTCACTTACCGCTCGCCAACAAGTTTTACCTGGCAAGATGATGCATCGAATACTTTGATGACGCTTGCGGATAATGGAACAACTGGGAACTTGTCATTCACAGGACGATTGCTTGCACCAACGCATGCAAATAATCAAGGTTTACGTTTACCAACGAATGCAGGTGTTCCAGCAGGTGTAACCGGAACGGCGGAAGGTGATATTGTTTGGGATTCAAATGGCGATGCATTGTATGTTTACGACGGTGCAGCGTTTGTTGAAATCGCAGGTGGTGGAGGTTCACTTTTTACCGACGGCGGAACGGTTACTTATCTTACTTCCGCAACAGATGATTTTGCGATTGGCGGATCGGCGTTTGCCACGGCTGCATTTGGCGTTGATGAATCAGCGAATACGATTTACGTTGGAGAAGGTGCGAATAACGATGCAACCATTATCATGAAGAATGCTGCGGGAGATGCTGGAACGATTATTTTTAACAGTGCTGACAATTTTGAATTTTCTGGAGGTAATGGCAGAATCGTTGCAACAGATTTTTCGTGTACCGATTGTTTAGATTTTGCTGAACTCGAAGATACCCTTGATTTGGACGCAAACCTCACACTCAATCAAACGACCAATACGTGGATGCAAAGTTTTACTGGCACAAACGGCGTTGGTTATACCTATAACGCAAACTCACTTACAGGCGGAACGGCGTTGAATATTGCAACGACCTCGAATCTTTTTACGGGAACACTTGTTAATGCGAGCCACACATCGACAATTACTTCAACAACGGCAATATCGGGCGATTTATTGAATCTGGAGAGAACACTAACGCTCGATGACGGTGGAGCAGGAACGGAAGCACTGCTCGTAAATGGAGCTTTGGTGAATCTTTCAAGCAATATGACGCTCACTTCTGGTGCTACCATCATGGATTCAAGCAATATTCTTCGTTTGGATCAAAACTTTGCAAGCACGACGGGTGACGTATTAAGCATTCAAAATGGCGGTCTTGGCGCTGGAATTTTTGTGGAGCAGGTGAATAACCTCACAACAACTCAGCCTTCTACCACGGCGGGTGGAGCGATTCATGTAAACAATACGCAAAATAACGGCATGGGCTTTTCGGTGTATACCGATAATGGCGCAACAGCAAATGCAGCACTTGCGTATTTGTTTGCTGATAATACGGCGTTTGATCAGAATGTCATGACCATCGAAAACGATGGGGTTGGGTACGGTTTGTATTTGGAACAAAATGGACCAAATATAGGCATGGTGTTATTGAATAATGCCGGAGCTTCAGCTGTAGCGCCGACTGCATATATTTACGGTGGGACAGACACCACATTCAACCGCCCTCACTTACAAATAGATCATCGTGGGTATCAAAGTAACTCTTACGGACAACGAATTTTTAATTTCAGCACTGGTGTTGATGCGGATTTTGAAGCAACTGGTTTGAATATTGCTATGGAGCCATCAATTACAGCGAATTCTCCCCGATCATACTTTGGAACAAACCTTTCCTTGACTCGCGAAATTACGAATGCCGGAACTTCGAGTCTTGCAATTGCTTCACCGATTATGGGGATCATTGATGCAAATCACAACCAAGGTGTTGGAACAATCACTAATACTGGCGATTTGTTGAGAATCTGGCAAATTAATTCAAACGCTTCTGGTGCCCTCATTGACTTATTGCATGCAGGGACCGGAGAGGCTATGAAAATATCAGCAACGGCAAACGCGGCATCTGAAGTTTTAGATTTGAATACGTCCGCTGTTCAGGTAGCAAATATTATCGATATAGCAGGAACAGGATTGACGACTGGGTCAGGAATATTTATTGCCGTTGATGACTCTTTAAACGATTCAACTGGAAAAGGTGTCTTTATTGATTATCAATCTTCTGATAATTCTTTGACACGACATATGTTTGCTGTAAGAACGGATATTGATACTGCAAACAGAATGGCATTTATTGTAGAAGCAGACGGTGATACACGCATTGGTCGCGGGGCGCTTTGTATCGATAATGACGGCACTTGCGCTGGTTCGGTGGACGGAACAATTTATTATGTTGCAGCTTCGGTTGGAAACTCTGACTTAGCAGAAGTTTACCCTTCTCCAGATACCCTTGTAGCGGGGGACGTTGTAATGGTGAGTACGACGGCGAATAATGTTCAACAAACCACAAGTGCCTATACGCGTGGTGCGCTTGCGGCGATTGCAACGAACCCAGCAACATTAATGGGTTCTGCAAAAGATACGGAATTACAAGCAGCAGGAATCAATCCTTCTGGTGCACCAAATTGGGGGAATTTTCACATGTTACCAGGTACTTACCCAGTGGCGCTTTCTGGACGCGTGCCAGTAAAAGTCACAACAGAAAATGGTTCTATTCAAGCAGGTGACCCATTAACCTCTTCTTCAACCGCGGGAGCAGCCATGAAATCAACCTTGCCTGGAAATATTGTTGGTTATGCACTTGAGTCTTATAGTGGGGCAGGAGTTGGGGCAATTTCGGTATTCATTCAACCAAGCTGGCATTCAGGGTTTAGCATTGCACAAGACGGCGACGCAATTGAAATGAATAAGGACGTTTTTGTGAGTGCAACGGGAGTAGCAAATGATTCTATGCAAGGAATGGCTTCGAATGGATTTGCCCTTCGAGGTAGCGGTTGGAATGGTGTAAGTGCAGAAAATGTGGAAATGGTTTTACTTAATGATGTTACGGACGCCGGCGATTACCAACTCGTTGTGCGAAACAACGATGGGAATGACGCATTGCGGGTTTCACAAGCAGGGGATTTGGCGCTTGCTGGCCGACTTTACCCATCTGATCGTGGAACTCTTCAAACCGATAAATACATTTTCTACGACGGTTCAGTTGGACCAGGCGGAGATTTTATGCGTACAAATGCCTCTGGTTGGGCAACAGGAAGCTATGACTTTGCCGAAATGTTCCCAAGTCAAGATGATTTAAAGCCAGGAGAAGTTGTGATTTTTGCCGACAATAAAGAAGAAGTAAAACGATCAACGGGAGTTGTATACGACGCGCGTATTGCCGGAATCGTCTCTACCCGACCTGGGTTCTTGGCTGGCGAAAATCGCCCTGGCGACAGCCCAATTGCGCTTGCTGGCCGTGTACCAACATTTGTTACAAATGAAAACGGTGCAATTCAACCGGGTGACCCACTCACAACGTCTAGCACGCCAGGTTTTGCCATGAAAGCAACCAAAGCCGGTCCAATTATTGGTTATGCCATGGAATCGTTTAATGGCGAGAGCGGAAGCATTATCGTTTTCGTGCGTGGTTCTTATTATGCTGGCGGGCCGGTAACTGATGCACCTGCTGCCGTAAATAATGCATCTGGCGCAACAAACCTTTCCAACCTCTCTTTCAATGGAACACTCAATATGAATGGCGGAGCAATTATTAACGTTGGAAGCGTGAGCCATTACTCAAATAATTGGCGCATCGAAGAAAATGGCGATTTCATTACACGCGGACGTTTGCGTCAAATCATCAAGTCTCATCAAGGTGAAGATGTTGATACGAATGCCGTGCTTTCACGAGAAAATGCGATTCAGCTCTCTGGAACGGTTAAATTGGTGAATGGTTCGGCAATCGTCAATTTCGAAGATATTGATCCTAAATTTAACGACATCATTGCAACCGACGCACCATATCGCGTATTCATTACCGCAAACGGACCAACAAATCCTATTTACGTCACCAACCGCACGGTTAACGGATTCATGATTACCGAAAGTAATGGCGGTCTTTCAACGGCGGAAGTTGATTACTTGGTTATCGCTTACCATAAAGATTTTGCGCCAGTAGTTGAAGAGGAGGTTCAAGTTGTAGAAGATGTAGAAATTGTTCAAGATGCTGAAGTCGTAGAAGATGTTCAAATTGTGGAGGAAGAAGTAATAGAAGACGTAGAAGATGTTCAAGTTACAGAAGAAGAACCGCCGGTAGAAGAAGCAGAAATTATAGAAGCAATAGAAACCGTTGAGGAAATCACTGAAGAATAAGAAAACTATGATAAAATACGATTGCTAAAACCAATCGTATTTTTCTTATGTCCGAAGCACAGCATACAAAAGGATTGCGCCTACTTGATTACATTTCACGTTATGCGCTTTATACTCTCGTTTTCCTTATTCCATTGGCGTTTTTCCCTTGGACGGTCGATAAACTCGAATTAAATAAGCAAACGATTTTGCTTATCGTTTCGTCGATTTTGGTTATTTCTTGGCTTGCCGGCATGATTGTAAAACGGGCTTTTACCCTGCGCCCATCGAGCGCCTTTATTCTGGCATTGATTTTTGGAGTGAGCGTGCTTGCTTCCGCCTTCTTTTCAAAAGCGACGTATATGAGTTTTATTGGTCAGGCGGGCCAAGAGTATACAAGCTTTTTAACTGTTTTAGCATTAATCCTCACGTTTTTCGTTGCTTCTCATTTACTTTCGGTTAAATCGACCTTTCACTCTGCTGTGCAATTAAGTTTGGGTGCTTCGGCATTGATTGGTCTGCATATCTTGCTTGGCATGCTTGGGCTTACCATTTTTTCAACCAATTTTATTGGCGCGCCGAATTCTTTAGCCATGTATTTGCTCACCATGACCGTACTTGGTTCGGGGTTTTGGGTTATTGCGCGTGAGGGAATGGAAGGGGTGTATTCTGGCAAAATCGGCATGGCTACGCGTATCGCTACGGTTATTACCGCGGTTTCTGCCTTGTTTGTGATGCTTTCGCTTGATTATTTCGTGCTGTGGGTTGCGGCGATTATTGGAACGGGCGTATTATTCCTTTTTGCATTCATTCGCGCAGAAGAATTTCCGCACCCTTCACGGTTCGTTTTGCCAATGACGGTTTTTGTTCTTTCGCTCATCTTTTTATTCATGCCAACCTTTATACCTCGCAAATTCGCTCTCGAAATTGCGCCGTCGTATAAAGCGAGTTTACAAATTTCACGCGAGGCGATGCAAGATTCTTCGTGGATTACTGGAACCGGCCCTGGAACATTTGCTTTCGCTTACACCAAGTTTAAGCCACTTGAAATCAACCAAACCCGCCTTTGGGATGTGCGATTCGATCGAGCAGGTTCGCATCTTCTTACTGTTCTTACCACGCTTGGGCTTTTCGGATTCATTGCGTTTATTGCGGTACTTGTAACGCTTCTTGTAATCGCCTTGCATACTTTGTTTCAAAACCGTTCGACCGAAAATTGGAAACACATGCTTGTTGTCTTTTCTGCTTGGTCGGTGCTTGCTTTCGCTACGCTTATGTATTCTAGCAACCTCACCCTTTCATTCACGTTTTGGTTGCTTTCTGCCTTGCTTGTAAGTCAAAGTGCTGCGAACGTGAAAACGTATGAATTCTCTCGTTCGCCTCGCATTGGATTGCTTACCGCTTTCGTTTTTGTTCTCGTAAACGTTGGATTACTTACGGTTGTATTCGTTTCTGCTTCACGCTATGCCGCCGAAGTAACATTCGCAAAAGCAGTGAAACTCGATCGTACAGGCGCTTCGGTAGATGAAGTAATTGCACGACTCGATCGATCGGCGCGCATGAATAAACTTTCCGACGTGTATTACCGCAATTTAGCGAATGCGCTTTTGGTGAAAACGGCTGATCGATTAAAAGACGAAACCGCTTCAAAAGAAGAATTAACGGCATTGATTTCTACAAGCGTAAACGCAGCAAAACGCGCGGTGCAAATCGATCCGATAAGTGCGGTAAATATGGCGCTTCTTGGAGATATTTATCGTGAACTTTCTGCCATTGCAGGCGACACAAATGTTTTTGCCATTGAAGCGTATCAACGCGCCATTGAACTCGCACCGAATAATCCAAAGTATTACACCGCGCTTGGCCGAGCACATATTTTACGTTCCGACATGTTAGGCATGTTAATGGCAAGTGAAGATGAAACGATTAAAACCGAAGCGACCGAAAAGCGCGCGGCGGAAATCGAATTGGCGATTACGGCACTTACTAAAGCGAGCGAATTATTGCCACAATATGCACCAGCGCATTATCAACTTTCGCTTGCTTATGAACGCCAAGGCAAACTCGCCGAAGCAGCGACGCGTATGGAAACCGTGCGTCAATCTGCGCCAAACGATGTAGGAGTTGCACTTCAACTTGGGCTTTTATATGCAAAATTAGACCGATTTGATGATTCACGCAAAGAATTGGAACGAGCGATTGTGATCGCGCCAAACTTTGCCAATGCCCGCTGGTATTTGGCCGACGTTTACGCTCAACTTAAAATGACCGATAAAGCGATTGAACAATTAGAATACATTTTGCCGCAAAACGAAGGGAATAAATTGCTCCTCGAACGAATTCAAAAATTGCGTGCCGGGCAGGTTACCGAGCCTGTACCAGTACCGCTTGAAGAAGGTGTAGACGCAGCAACCGACGCACCAGCCGAGGAACCTGTGGTGGTAGAGGAATAATCCACGTTTTCAAAGTCAGACTTCAAAGTCTGACTTTGATTTTGCGCTTCGGAAAATTCGTTGACGCGATTAATTGAAATTGTTACTGTTCAACCCCCAGAAATTTAGCCAAGCCAATTGCGGGATTTACCCGTAACAGGTGAAGGCTAAGTGGCAATTGTGAGGTTGACATGTCGAACGTTACTTCTGAGCTCGTTCATGGCCTTTGGACCCCGCTCGCGAATAAGGTTGCAATGGTCAAAACGTGGCCTGGCATAAACCCTGATGATGTTGACGTTGCTGTTGCGACGGCGATGTCTGATGGCACGATGGCCGGTTATGAGGCGGAGGTGGGTAATAACACCCGTCTCGACGCCGTAGTCACGATTTATCGTGAATCGCTTTCGGCCACTCGTGTGTATGCATGTATGTGCATGTGTGAGGCTTGGGGGAAGGCTTATAGTCATGCACCAGTCTTTGATCGCAGCGATGCTGTAAAAAGGATTACGGAAGGGAGGCCGTTTCTTCCAAATCGAATTGTGATTGAGGTCGTTGACTTCGGAGCGAACTCCAAGCAGCAAAACAACGATTCGATTAGCTGCGTGCAGAGGGCGCAGGCTCCGCATCTTGCAGACTTTGCACTCATCTACAACGCAGCACAGAGCCCTCAGTGGGGACTTTGGTTGGCTGAAAAACAAGCGCCATACCCAGTTTTAGGCGGACTCCTGGCGAATGAGTCACACCAGAAACCATGGAGCCATTCTCCCTGCTTGATCTTCGACAAAAACTTAGCGGGCTTGAGCATTATTGGCACGGAACTCAGTTCCAATAGGCATGCAATGCCCGTTATTCGGCAGTACTCGAAGCCCTGAGGCCTTTAAGGCCCAGGTCTATGTGCGGCGCCCCTTACTTCGGGTGCCGCGTTTTTCTTTATTTCGGCGTAAAGCAATCACTTCTTCTCAAATCAAACGCTTTGCGGTAGACTTCGGCGCATATGTTAAAAGTAGGAATTGTTGGATTGCCAAATGTAGGAAAATCAACGCTTTTCACGGCGCTTACAAAAAAGCAGGTGGATTGCGCGAATTTTCCGTTTTGTACCATTGAACCAAATGTAGGAATTGTAGAAGTGCCCGATGCGCGTTTGGCGGTTCTTTCGGCGATTTCAGGTTCAGAAAAAATCATCACCACCGCCATTGAATTCGTCGATATTGCCGGCCTTGTAAAAGGTGCAAGTAAGGGTGAAGGGCTTGGAAATAAGTTTTTAGCCAATATTCGTGAAGTCGATATGATTGCGCATGTGGTGCGTGCATTTGAAGGGGAAATTACGCATGTGGAGGGTTCGGTGAATCCGGTGCGCGACATGGAAATTATTGAAACCGAATTAATGTTGGCGGATTTGGAAACGGTTGAAAAACGCTTAAATGCGATTGAACGCAAAGCCGAAGCGACGAAAGATAAATTGCTTGTAAAACAGGTTTCGGCATTTAAAAAGTTTCAAACGTCCCTTGGTGCAGGTAGATTGGCAAATACGGTAGAGTTAACCGAAGACGAAGCGGAATCGGTAAAAGATATGTCGCTTTTAACGGCGAAACCTATTTTATACGTGGTGAATGTAAGTGAAGAAGATGCGGTGAATCCAGATTGGGTAAGCCCACTCGGCGAGGGGCGAATGGCGGTGCCGATTTCCGTGAAAATTGAGTCAGAGCTTGTGTTATTAGCCGAAGATGAGGCGAAGGAATTTATGGCGGAACTTGGCATGAACGAATCAGGCCTCGACCGTATGATTCGTAGCGCCTATGATTTATTGAATTTGATTAGTTATTTAACGACGGGCGAAAAAGAAACGCGTGCGTGGACCGTGAAAAAGGGAAGTACAGCCCCGCAAGCGGCAGGTGTGATTCACACTGATTTTGAAAAAGGATTTATTCGCGC
>CAYZYJ010000001.1:22390-43048 GCA_964482565.1 uncultured Gammaproteobacteria bacterium | reverse complement strand
GTTCAAGAAGTACTCGAGTTTATCCACAATAAGCCTAAGCAATTGGAAGTGATTTTAACCGGCAGAAACCCTCACTCTGATGTGCTAAAAACCGCTCATCTTATTACAAATGTGGGACTTGAGAAGCATTATTTTTACTCCGGTGTGCCCGCGCGCGACGGTTTGGACTTCTAGCCTTTACGAATTTTTTTCGCCTGTTATACTCAACCCAGAATTCAAGAAAATTTTATGAATGTAAGCGAAACATTAGAAGAGCTATTAGCAGAGAGAAATATTGTTGTAGGAGATACGACTTTTGTGATTGAAACGATTGACCATTTAAAACTCGATACAGGCGACGATGTGTATTTTGTGCGTGATGGCGGTGATTTGTGGCTTTCGGTTGATGTCGCAAGCGATGAAGTGATTCTATTTAGTAATGTAGAAGAAGAGTTTGATTTTGAATCTGAAGTGATTGTGTATAACGGTGAAGATTATGAATTCAGTTTGGAAACCGAAGGTAGCGTAATGGTTGAAGGGGAAGAATTAGACAAAGCAACCTTCCGGGATTACGAAGGGCCATATGGACGCATTTTGCGCATCATTCAATACAGCATGACGGGCGAAGTGGTGAATGCGGTAGGAAAGGTGGTTCCAGAAGAACAATTGCAACGCATTTAAGAGCAGGCAAACGCCTGTTCTTTTATTTCGGTGTTTACGGTAAAATAGGGGTATGAAGCCAGCTTCCCGCCGTTCACGAACACAAAAACGCGATACGCGCATTTTGCTTTTGCGCGGTGTTTTTTTTCTTTGTGCCATTGTGGTTGCAGGGAAGTTATTTCATATTCAAGTGGTGAATGCGAGTTTTTATGATTCGCTTGCGTCGGGCCAACATTCGTTTTACCAAGAACTATTTTCAGAACGAGGAAATATTTACGTAAAAGATTGGCGCGACGGCAGGCAGTTTTTTGCTGCAACAAATGAACCTCGAGGATTTATTTATGCTGACCCGCGCAAAGTTGAAGATCCGTTAATGACCTCAAAAGAATTATCGCGCATTTTAGGCCATGAAATTCGGCCAAGCGTTGAAGAGTTAAAAGAGCAAGAAGTTGAGGTTGAGGAAGAGGCGGTGATTGAGGTTGAAGCTGAAGCGATACTCGAACCACAAGAACCAGAAATCGAAATAAATCCTTACCAATTTTACGATACGGTTTTCGCACGCCTTTCAAAAGAAAACGATCCATACGAGCCGATTGCTCGTGACGTTGAAGATGTTTTATTGCAACAAATTGTCGCCCTTGAATTGCCGGGGATTTACCATGTACTCGAAAAAGGCCGTGCCTACCCTGAAAAATCGCTCGGTGGTCATATTTTTGGATTCCTTGGATTAAATTCTGCGGGCGAACGCATTGGGCAATACGGCATTGAAGGCGCTTATAACGATTTTTTGGCTGGCGAAAATGGATTCATTGATTCGCAAAAAGATGCATCTGGCCGTTGGATTGGTATTGGTTCGCGCGAATTTGTGCCAGCGGTTGATGGCGGCGATATTTTGCTTACGGTAGACCGCACGGTGCAATACATGGCTTGTAAAAAGCTCAAAGAGGGCGTTGAGCGTTTTGGAGCGCTTTCTGGAACGGTAGTGATTATGGAACCACAAACCGGAAAAATCATGGCCATGTGCAGTGTGCCGGATTATGACCCGAACCAATACAATAAAGTAGAAGATATTAGCGTTTACACTAATCGCGCAGTGAGCACGCCATATGAACCGGGCTCAGTGTTTAAACCACTCATAATGGCGGCAGGGATTGACCAGGGGCTTATTTCACCAACAAGTACATTTGAAGATTTGGGCGAAGAAAAAATCGACCGCTTTACCATTCGCAATTCCGACAAAAAAGCGCATGGCATTCAAACTATGACCTACGTTTTAGAAAAATCCTTAAATACGGGAATGATTTTTGTGATGCGTAAACTTGGGTTTGATCAAATGAAAAGTTATATTGAAAAGTTTGGATTTGGCACCGCGTCCGGTATTGAATTAACGGGCGAAGCGGCAGGAACCATCGAGGCACTAAATATCAAATCAGAAATCTATTATGCAACGGCAAGTTATGGGCAGGGAATTACTGCCACGCCACTTCAATTGGCGGTTGCATTTTCGGCACTCGCGAATGGCGGCAAAATCATGAAGCCTTACATTGTAGAAGAACTACATCTTCCAAATGGAGAAATCACTAAAAAATCACCAGAAACGATTCGGCAAGTGATTTCGAAAAAAACCGCCACCACAGTTTCAGCAATGCTCGTTTCGGTTGTCGAAAACGGGTACGATAATACGGCCGTGGTTCCTGGGTATTATATTGCCGGTAAAACAGGAACGGCGCAGGTTTCTGGCCAAGGTGGATACATTCAGGGTCATACCATGGCGACATTTGCTGGTTATGGACCGGTCGAAAATCCAGCCTTCGTGATGGTTGTGCTTCTCGATAAACCAACGGCGAGCGAATGGGCATCGGGAACTTCGACGGTAATATTTGCCGATATTGCCGAGTTTCTTTTACAATACTTACAAATCCCTCCAACTAGACTGTAATCTATGAAAAAACTTGTTATTTCACTCTTGCAACAAAAAGCGAAACGCGTCATTGAACTCAAAAAACCAACCGTGGTGGCGGTAACGGGTTCCTACGGCAAAACAGCAACCAAAAATGCCATTGCTCGTGCGCTTTCTCCGTATAAAGACATTCGTGCAACCGAAGGCAATTTTAATAATGAAATTGGCTTACCGCTTGCTATTTTAGGCGAAGAAAGTCCTGAGCGTTCACCATTTGGTTGGTTAGCCTTACTTTTACGTCGTCCACAATCGTTTACCTGCCCGCCTATTTTGGTTTTGGAATATGGCGCTGATCATCCGGGTGATATTCGAGCGCTTTGCCAAATCGCGCAACCGCATATTGCTGTTGTAACGGGTGTTTCTACCGTTCACGCTGAGTTTTATAGCGACATCGACGCTTTGGCTCGTGAAAAGGCATCGCTTATTGAATGTTTGGCTGATGGCGGGTTTGCGATTTTGAATGCCGACGACGACCGCGTGCGGGAAATGGCGAGCACTTCGCCAGCACATGAATTGTACGGTGTGAGTACAGGGGATTTAACGGCGCACGATATTCGCATCATTCCACGCGAAGATGATTCCTTTGAACCTGGCGAAATAATGGCGCATACAAGTGCCGTGGTTATGGATAATGGTGCGGTAATCGGTCAGCTTGATTTAAAGAATGCGCTTGGCTACGCGCCTGTTATGAGTGCGCTTGCGGCAATTGCCGTTGCAAAGCGATTCAATATTGAACCGATGCAAGCAATTAAGGCCTTGAATCAAAGCTTTACCCCAATGCAAGGGCGTTTGAATCCTATTGCCGGCAATAAGGGTTCACTCATTATCGATGATAGCTATAATGCAGCACCTTCTGCCGTTTTGAATGGCTTACAAACATTAAAGATTTTTCAGCCGCATGGCGCAGAAGACCGTCGAATTGCGGTACTTGGTTCTTTGGCGGAACTTGGAAAATATGCCGAAGATGAGCATAGAAAAGTAGGATTTGCCGTTGCCGAAGTTGCAGATTTGTTTATTGCGGTAGGCGAGGGAATGCGTATGGCGGTAGAGGCTGCGAAAGAGGCGGGAATGGATGAAAAGGCAATAAATTGGTTTGGTACGTCAAAAGAGGCGGGGCGATATTTAGATCGTTTGGTGCAATCGGGCGACATTATTTACGTGAAAGGTTCGCAGTCTTCGCGCATGGAATATGTGGTGAAAGATGTGATGGCTGAACCCTTGCGTGCAAAAGAATTGCTCGTCCGCCAAGGGGAAAAGTGGCTGGCAGAATAAAGATATTTATGGTCGAGAAAGACATTTATCATTCCAAGGTTGAGAGTAGAGATAGAGAAACGTCTCGTTATGCTTTTGAAGATGTAAAACGAATGGTTGATTCAGGTGAATTAGTGAGAGTTAAAGAAGTGCAATCTTGGGATGACTACTCACAAGACTACATCTTAAGTGTTTACAAGTTGTTGAATTGGGAACTTATTCCAACTATTGATTTTTCAGATCCTCGGTCGCTTGAATATCTTTTATTGCAGACGAAACCCTCAGCAACACATGAGCTTATCAAATTCATTTCAAGTAATCCGAGCATTGTTATTTCTCCTGCGGCATTGAATTATCTTCTTGAAAATAACTACTCAGTTCTTCCAATTTTTAAGGTATGTATTGATAAATTACAGTTTCCGGCTTCTGTTGATGTCTTCTTACTCAAGAAAGAAGCATTTGCTCGCCGTGAATTACTTGAATACATACAGAAATATTTACTGAAGGGCGGAAAAAATCTTATTGTCTCAGAAGAATTATTAAATAGTGCAGATTTTAACATGAGTGATGAGGAAAAAAAGAGTATTTTGCATGGTGGAATTCCAGAACAACACCCATTTAGAAAAGAGCTGGAATCATTTTTGCAACAACACCCAGATTTTATTGATTCATATGGAGTACGTTGGAATAGGGGCATTCTTCTCACGTCAGATAAATTACCTGTATGGATCGATACGTTAGATCGAGTTTTGGAAACATACGATGGCGAAATTCCTTATCAATTATTTTCTTCATCAAACCATGAGGTGTTTACAGATAAGAATATAGAACTTTGCATCCCGTATCTTGATAAATATAATAATGTGCTCGATGCACGTTTGATTCGTCGTTTCATACAATTTAATGCAAAATCAGAAAAAGAAATTTTAGAAGCAGAACGTCAGGAAGGTTTTGAAGATGTTATTTCTGCTCACGAAACAGAAAATGAGTATATTGCACAAACTCTGACCCACGAACGTAAAAGAGAGCGATTAAAAAACTTGGAACGACCACTGTATCGATCTATTGGAATGAATGGGTTATTCCATTTGTGGAAATATGGCGATTTGGCTACGACGTTAGTTCGTGGAAATCCTGATACCGACGCAGAACCTAATACAATCATCACATATTGGGCCGATGTCCCTACAGTATTATTTAGTGGAGCGGCAATTGTTGAAACAAACCCAGCTCTTTGGAAAGAACAGCCCTCTGTTTGGAAGGGGAAGATGCGTTGGTCAATTCGTGATTATTCGCAAGATTGGGATAATGGAAAATATCGTTCTTTTCAGATGGATGAATATTACTTACGTGATACGGTGAAGAAAGATCAGCTGTCTTCGATTAAAATTGATGATACGCTTCAGTATTTGATTCCTCGTTTGCGTGAAGAGGCGACGAAGATGCTCTCAGTTCCATTGCCTTTATCAGAATTAGCGGTGCCGTTACTAAATAGCATGCACTCAATGTTTAATGATGATTTTGGTGAAACAAGACCTATCGAAACAAAAGCGGAATTAGAAGAAATTATCCGATTTTGTAATTGGGCGCTTGAGTTGCCCGAAATAGATAGAGATGAGGTTTTACATATGAAAATGCCATCACTTAAGTTAACTAAATCTATTCAAGAGGTGTATGATTCCTGATTCACGATAAAAAGATATCCACAGAAAAATTAGGGATTTTTCATTTAATTGGTAAAATACAGGCAGAATTAACCAAAATTTTATGGCATACGGCAGAGAAATAAAGGGTCCTGATCGAACCACAAAAGATGATTTTAGCGGAAGTGACATTGAAGCACTTAAAGGAAAAAAGGCTGAGTCTGTGGCTGATGCTCATAAGCGTGAAGCAGAACGATTAAAAGACCGCGCTGCGCTTGATTCAACATCTGAAAGGGCGAGAGCTGATGATTTAGCGAGAGCAAAACAATTAACCGAGTTGGCAGCTAATATCGATGCAACAGTTACAAAAGAAAACGCAATAAAAAGAGGTTTTAAATCAGTAGAAGATGCTGCAAAAGCCAAGGGTCTTGATAAAGAATATAAGGAGGCAAAAAAAGATGTGCTAGAATTGCAAGATGAAGAGGTGACCATTAAGGCAGCAATTGAAAAACATAAAGGATCCTCTCGCCTTACTCGATGGTTTGGTAGTAATGAAGTTAGGCGTTTAAACAATGATCTTAAAAAGAATAAAGTACAAATTGACACACTTATCAATGATGTGATTGCACCAGTAGAATCATTCTTCCAATCGCACCGAGCGACGGACCAGGAAGATTTGAAGGTTGAAGGATGGTTTGCTGATGACGAAGAATAGTGGTGAATGTACAAACTATAGTAAAAAAGAAGAAGAGCGACCGAGGGGTCGCTCTTTTTGAGAAGCGAGGGTACTCACTCACTACGAGTGTGGACGTGGATCTGGCACTTGTTGCCCGACCGGAATCGCTGCCTGATTCGCTCGTTCACCACTTCGCTGTAAGTTGCGTTCACACGTACGTACTCTGCCGCACGACGTTCGAACGTCCACTCAATGAGTGTGGCGACGCTGTCCACGTGCTCCGTGAGCTCGTGAAGATGTCCTCTTCCCATCGTGTCGGCGATTGGGATGCTGTACACGATACGACTCAGCATGAGTGAGCACAATAACCCAAATCGGTGCCGAAATGGCGCGAACCCATCGTCGATGATGGTCTCGACCGCGTACACGATCGCCGAAACAATGGCGACCATCTCACTAATTGTCCTCATGTGACCTCCTGAAGGAACCTGTGAACTTATCATAAACAATACGTCCAGTCAATGCAAAACTGTCCATTTAAGAATGACAAAACAACCACCAAAAATCATTCACAAACCATTGACGCAAGAGTGGAAAGGGGGTAAAATCCACGAAATCACGCAAACATGCAGGAAACCCGCCATATTTACACCGGCACGGTTGTTCGAGGCGATGGCATTGCTTCTCGGGATTACGATATGCCAACCGCGAACCTAGAATTCCACGATGAAATACACCTGGATACGGGTGTTTATGCTGCTGTAATTACCTATAATAACACGCCTTTTGAGGGCGTTGTTTGTTATGGTGTTGGAATACCACGTAAATTTGAGGCGCATTTATTCGATTTTACGGGCGAATTACTTGGTGAAACGCTCAGTGTGGAATTAATCGAAAAAGTCAGTGAATTAATTCCGTGGCAATCCAAAGACCGCATGCGTCAAAAAATCTTTCACGATGTAGAGCTCGTAAGAACAAGTTTGCGAAAGCATTTATAAAACCTCCGAGTTTGGCTCGGAGGTTTTTCTGTACTCATTCATTCATTTTAGAAGCGGGAAGTGGTTCTTTTTTGGTCTTCATGGCCTTTTTGGCACGTTTTTCTATAAAGTCAGCAACCACACTTGCAAGGTCGATTCCTGTTGCTTTACTGATTCCTTCTAGCCCAGGGTTTGAATTTACTTCTATGATTTTTGGTCCATGTTTTGTGCGTAAAATATCCACACCAGCAATATCGAGGCCGAGCACATCGGCTGCGTGAATCGACATGCGTTTTTCTTCAAGCGAAAGGTCGGCAACGTTTACCGAACCACCTTTATGAAAATTCGCTCTAAACTCGCCAGATTTTGCATGCCGAGACATGGCAGCAACAACTTTATTGCCTAAAACAAATACGCGTAAATCTTTGCCTTTCGCTTCTTTTATATATTCTTGCACGGAAACAGGGCCATTTTCTTTGCTCGTTAAATATTCCACAATCGGCGCAAGTGAACGCTTTGATTCTGCCAAAAAGACGCCATTGCCATGTGTACCGTAAATAGACTTCACGATTACCGGGAATCGGAATTCTTCCGCCGCTTGCACAATGAGTGCCGGTTCTTCTACGACCATGGTTTTTGGAACAGGAATATTAAAATGATCTAACATTTGCAAGGTACGGATTTTATTCTTTGCACGGAAAACGCCAATATAGCCGTTAATCACAGGGAAACCTGCGAGTTGAAATTGTTTAATAATTGAAGAGTTTACGCTTGGATCTTTCGTGAATCCTGGACGAACCAAAATAATATCGAAATCATCTGGCGAAATAGCCTTTCCGTTATAGGTTAATGTTTTGCCGTTTCCAAAAACGAGTCCAACTGCAGGCGCGTAAAAGGTTTTTACTTTATGACCACGAGCTCGTAGCGTTGAAATAATACTACGCGTACCAACGGCAATCTGTTTTTTATTTGGGACAAAGGTGAGAATGCCGATATTCATAAAAAAATGGTAAAAGTCACTCGAATTCTATGCGTTAAAAACGGTCTGGTCAAGCTCTTTTTCTTCGGCCAAAATTTGTTGCAAAATGCTGTTTACTTCTCCTTGTGTTTTTGCACTCATTAAAGCCATTTTATACTTTTTCATATGTGGAATGCCTTTGAAATACCACGACAAATGTTTACGAAATGTCGGCACGCCTTTTTCGCCATACTGTTCTACATGACGTTCTAGGTGTTTTGTGGAAACACGCACACGATCGGCAAGGGTAACTGGCGTTGGCTTTTTTCCTGCAAGCATTTCTTCTATTTGCGAAAATATCCACGGATTGCCAAGCCCACCACGAGCAATTAATACGCCGTCGCAACCCGTTTGCTCGAGGGCCGTAAAGTAATCATCGGCGGTGAAAACGTCGCCATTATAAAGTACGGGAATCGAAACGGCTTCTTTTACACGTTTTACTGCTTCTTTGTTTGAGAGTCCAGAATAACCTTGTTCTTTGGTTCGGCCGTGAACGGTAATTAAATCTGCTCCTGCTGCTTCGAGAGCTTTTGCGAATTCTACGCATTCGTCGTGGCTACTCCAACCAGCACGAATTTTCACCGAAAGCGGAACCGAAATCACTTTTTTCATCTCCCTCACAATTTCTGTGGCGAGTGGCGCATCTTTCATTAACGCTGCACCATTAAAATTGCTGGTAATTTTATAAACCGGGCAACCCATATTAATGTCGATGCCTTCTGGTTTGAATTGCGTATCAATAATACGCGCAGATTCCGCCATGGTTTTTGGATCAGCGCCAAAGATTTGTTGAACGAGTGGGCGTTCTGCTTCATGAATCGCTGTCATTTCGAGCGTTTTATCGTTCCCACGCACAACGGCTTCAGAAGACACCATTTCGCGAAATACAATCAAACGCGAGTCGCTTACTTTTTCAGAAACAACGTCACGAACGGTTTGACAAAAGGCCGAATCCGTCATATCCGCCATAGGCGAAAGCGCGAGGATTGGCGTTTTAATGGATTTCCAATCAAGGGTCATATTCGAGCGGTATGATGCTTGGATATGAAAGTATTGTCAATGTTGTAGCATTTCGGTAAACTGCGTGTATAAAATGCATATGAAAATAAACTCAACGGTTAGCATGATTGGTCTTTCAGCGCTTGTTCTTGGCGCTTTGATTGGTGGTGCGGTTTGGAAAAATAATGCCCCTTCACAATACGACGATTTGGCGCAATGTATTAGCGATAAAGGCGGAAAGATTTACGTAGCATATTGGTGCAGTGCTTGTGCTCAGCAAAAAGAATTGCT
Organism: uncultured Gammaproteobacteria bacterium; assembly: GCA_964482565.1. GTDB lineage: Bacteria > Patescibacteriota > Patescibacteriia > UBA9934 > UBA9934 > CAYFMS01. The sequence continues at coordinate 33,594 of CAYZYJ010000001.1, read as the reverse complement.
CGGAAGCGCTATGCGTAAATTAGAGGCAGTGGAATGTTCTGCTCCTGGTTCGCGTACATTTGACCTTTGTCCCGACATTACCGCAACGCCAACATGGGAATTACCAAATGGTGAAAAGGTAACGGGCGTACGTACGCCGGAACAATTGGCAGAAATGTTTGAATGCGAAATCTAACTATGAAAAAAGAAACCTTACTTAAAGCTGTTATCGCTTTCGGTTTTATTGGTTTGATTGCCGCAACATATACGTCTTATGCGCATTTCGACGCTTCGGCATATGATGTTTGTTCTTTTGGGGAATCGTTTAGTTGCGACATTGTAAATCAAAGTGAATATGCAAAAGTTGCTGGTATTCCTGTAGCGTTTCTTGGTTTTGGTGCTTACATATTTTACCTCGTTTTTGGCTTTTATTCGCTCAAAAAACACAATGACACCTTGCTGATGCTTGCTTCGGCGGGCGCGGTTGCGGGGTTGATGTTCAGCCTTTACCTTACGGGCATTGAAGCATTTGTGCTTTATACCTGGTGTTTATTCTGTATTATTTCGCAATTAGCGATGCTTGGTATTGCGATTAGTGTGCTGTGGTATCGGCAATTGGTTTTGAAAGAGAGCGTTTAATTTGCAAAAAAGGAGGGTTATGAATATTAGTTTTTACGGAGGAATAGAAGGAGTAACAGGTTCGTGTTACTTACTCACATTGAAAAAAGGCCGAATCCTGGTGGATGCCGGTCTTTTTCAGGACTCTGCATATTGCAGTAAAGCGAATGCCGTGGAATTACCATTTGACGCAACGCAAATCGACGCCGTCTTTGTAACACATGCGCATCTTGATCACACCGGTCGTTTGCCTTATTTGTCCGCAAAAGGGTATATGGGCCCGATATATTTAACGCCGCCAACAAAAAGTTTAACGCGTTTAGTGCTCGAAGATGCGTTGAATGTGATGCGAGAAAACGCAGAAAAATGTGGTGACGATATTTTGTATTCACCGGAAGACGTACAAAATGCCTTACAACTTATGAAGGGCGTGAATTATCACACCAGCTTTGAACCAATTCCTGGCGTTCAAGCCATGTTTCATAATGCGGGCCATATTTTAGGCTCCTCGCATATTTCGTTTGAAATTCCTGGTTCTGAAACGCAAGACGGCAAAGCGAAAACCATCGTTTTCTCGGGTGACGTTGGAAATAGTAATGTGCCAATTTTACCAAAGAACGAACCAATTCATAAAGCGGATTACATTATTTGTGAATCAACGTATGGCGACCGCGAGCATGAACCGCCAGAAATGCGTTCGAAAAAATTAACGGCCTTCGTGAATAAAATCATTGCAAGAAAAGGGACGTTGATTATTCCAGCTTTTTCGATTGAACGCACACAAGAACTTTTGTACGAGCTCGATCATTTAATCGAAACGGGAATTATTCCGCATGTGCCGGTGTTTTTAGATAGTCCTCTTGGTATACGTGCAACCCAAGTTTACCGAGATTTTGCTGATTATTTGGAATTTGACCGCTCGATTTTAACAAGTAAGGATCGTGATTTCTTTTCATTTCGAGGTTTACGGGAAACGCTTTCCATCGACGAATCGAAAATGATTAATGACCACCGTGAATCAAAAATCATTATTTCTGGAGCCGGCATGATGAATGGTGGACGTGTTTTGCATCACTTACGCCGTTATTTGCCCGATGAAAAAAGTGGCGTTTTAATTGTTGGCTACCAAGCAGAAGGAACTTTAGGGCGAAGAATTCAAGACGGGCAAAAGGAAGTAACGATTTACAATGATCCGATTCCGGTTCGTGCTGACATTGAAAAGATTGAGGCCTTTTCGGCACATGCCGACAGAAAAACCTTGCGCGATTGGCTTTTGCCGGAAGCCTCCGAAGCCGAAGAAATTTTACTTGTTCATGGCGAAAAAGACACGAAAATTAAATTCAAAGCGTATTTAGAAGAGGCACGAGATGCACGTATTTATATTCCAAAGCTCAATGAAGTTATTGAGATTTAATTGGCGCGAGGTATTGATCAAAAAATGTATTTGATGCTTCAAACGGGGAATCGTTTGGAATCACTTTGCTATACGGAGCGAGTGTTTGGAAACGTCCGCTTTCTAAAATCGTTTGTTGTATTGTTGGGGTAGAAAAGTTTAACTCGCCAGAAATGGGCACAAGGTCAATCAAATCAAGCCAAGAATAATGCGTTAAAACATTATTGCCATGCGCATTAATTTGCATATCGCGCACAGTAACCATCGCCGAACCAGCAATAGCAATACGACCTTGAATAAGTTGCAATTCCAGATTGGCACGCGTATTTCGCAAACGAATTTCGGTGCGTTCATCGAGCGCTAGGGTGGAATTTTGCCATGTGACGATTAACGGGGAATCGGTTGTTGTAATTGTTTCGCCTTCAAAATAGACTTGAGCGTTCTCTGCAATCACAGGGATTTGTTTTCCGTTCCCACCAAGAAAAGGGGATTCAAATCGTAGAGCAATCAAAAGACCTGTGCATAAAAGACCGAGGGTAATGGCAAGAATTATGTTAAAATACTTCATATTCATTATCACTTTTTATGGCACTACTCGAATTTTACGGAGAAACTTGCCCGCATTGCATCACTATGAAACCGCTTGTTGAACAAATGGAAAAGGAACTTGGCGTTACGGTTGAGAAGTATGAGGTTTGGAATAACGAAGAAAACGCAACGAAAATGGAAGAATACGATAAAGGACTTTGTGGCGGCGTGCCATTTTTCATCAATACGGAATCGGGGAAATTTCTTTGCGGTTCATCTGACTACGAAGAGTTGAAAAATTGGGCAAGCGGTTCCTAGTAATCGGTTAAACGGTCAACCCAATGAGGGTCTACTTCTACCAAAAGGTCGAGGTAGACTTTTTTTCCGGTTACCGCCTCTAATTCTTTGCGAGTTGATTGGCCGATTTCGCGGATTCCTTGCGCACCTTTTCCAATAATCATGCCTTGGTAACGGTCATCAGTCGTAAAGACGGTGGCATTAATGTATAGCATGCCGTTACTACGTTCGGTGATTTCATTGGTAACAACGTGGGTGGTGTAAGGAACTTCTTCACGCAATCGCAAGAACAACTTTTCGCGAATCAATTCGGCGATTTGTTCTTCTTTGGTCATATTTGAAACGTCAAAATCCGGATACATCAATTCACCTTCCGGCAAATGATCAAAAATCCAAAGTTTCAACTGATTCAAATGCGAACCGGTCTTTGCGGAAACCTCAATCATATCATCGAACTGATCCTTTAAGTCACGGTAAAAATCAATAAACCGTTTTGCTTCAGGGTCATCGGTTTTATTGATGACAAGCAATTTTGGCACGGAAATATCGCGTAAAACTGCCAAGACATGACGTTCTTCACTTCCGATTTGGCGCGTCGGATCAACCACGTAAATCACGACTTCAATATCGCGCAAAGACTGTTCAATATATTTGTTCAAGGCTTTTGTAAGCGGGTCTTTGGCTTTTTGCATGATTCCAGGAGTATCAACAAAAACAACTTGCCCGACATCTGGATCCGTTAAAACACCTTGCACGGGTCGGCGCGTGGTTTGTGGTTTTGGGGTGGTAATCGAAACTTTTGTACCAATTAAGGTATTCATAAGGGTCGATTTTCCAACATTGGATCGACCAATTAAGACGGCGAAACCTGATTTCATAATTGTTTTTGTTGAGCGTTTGAAGTAGGATTGATACAGAATGTTATGCCTCAAAAATCCAAATCTGTCCAATATGAGAGAAATAGAAGTCAAAATTTTAGAGGTCGATGTCGAGCGTTTGGAAAAGCGATTATTAGAACTTGGCGCTGAAAAAGTTTTCGACGGCGAATTAGACGTGATATTTTATGATTTTGAAGATGAATGGCTTGCAAAACGCGAACAACGATTGCGTTTGCGCAAGGTTGGAGATACGACCGAATTTACGTTTAAACAAAAGGTTTCAAGAAAAGCGAGCAAAATTGAAGACGAATACCAAGTAAACGTGAGTAATTTTGAAGAGATGCGTTCGATTTTAGAATTTATGGGCATGCGCCAAACCCGTCGCTATAAAAAGAACCGACTTTCATATGTTCTTGGCAATACGCGATTTGAGTTCGACACCTTAATGCTTGGCGTACCAACATTTTTAGAAATCGAAGCCGAATCAGAAGCAGTATTATTTGAATGGATTGAAAAATTAGGGTTTGAAAAGAGTGCAGCTTTACCTTGGTCAGGCTCGGATGTTTTGCGTCATTATGGTATTGTACCAGCATGACGAGGGGGAATTATTACATCATTTTAGTCACAGGATTAGCTTCGGCGTTTTTTGCGATTGCAACAACGCTTATTTTATTTATTCGCCCTGAATGGGCTTTTCCAGAAATTGTTTTACCAGAACCACAACCCGATCAAGCCGAGGTTATTGTGCCGGATTTTGTGCATATTACACGCTTTGAACAAAACGCCATTGTAGGGAGTGATGCCGAAGGATTTGCTTGGACAGGTTTGATTGAAGTGCAAAATGAACAAAACATTCCTGTCAGTGACGCAATCATTACTGTGCAAGCTGTGCATGCAAATGGCGTAGAATACCACCAATTTATCACCAATCCACTTGGCGTGGCTGCATTTTCTATTATTTTACCGCAAGGTTCTTATCGTTTGGAAATCCTCGATATTACGGGCGCAAATTACCGCTACAATCGCAAGAGCGATGTTTTGCGTTCGATTTCAGGTATTGCGAATGTATTGCTAGAACCTGAGCTATGAGTACAAATGCGAAATTATGGGCCTTTCTTGGTGGGTTATTTCTCGTCTTTATTGTTATAATTCTCGTTTTTCTTTTGTAAACAAAAACCCGGTCATTGCTGACTCGGGTTACTACGGGGGCGTTCAAGAGTGGCAATCATTTTGCATTGCTGCTCCATAAAGGTGAGCGATCTTCGCACAGGTGTTTGTGTGAAGGGCTCTTGCGGGCCTTGCGGTTTTGGCGTTTGAACTTGTTTTCCTTGCGGAAATTGCCATCTAGTTGAGTGGTGAAACATCAAACCTCCTCGAAGATAATAGCAAACATTAGCGACAAAGGCAACTATTTTCGTACGAGTTTTGAAACAAGTTCCACATGAGGGGTATGTGGGAACATATCAATCGCTTTCATTTCGGTAACTTTGTAAAATTCCTGCAATTGAACCATCTCTCGTGCAAAGTTTTTATAATTGCACGAAATATAAATAATGGTTTCAGGCAGGGCAGTAAGCACGTCTTTTAAGGCATTATCGTGCATGCCGCTTCGTGGTGGATCAAGAATGACGACGTCGGATTTTATACTCATCCAGTCGAAATCTTCGGTTTTTGCATCGTGGTACTCGACGTTCACCTTGTTTAGCTCGGCATTTACGCGTGCGTCCCGAATCGCTTCGGCATTCAATTCCACGCCAACCGTGCGTTTTGCCTTTTGTGCCAGTGCAATCGAAAAGAACCCAGAACCACAATATAAATCCGTGAGCGATTTTTCCGTTAAGTCGCCAGCAAACTCAGAAACGGTAGAAAGCAATACACCTGCGCCATGGGAATTTGTTTGGAAAAAGGCATTTGGCGTAATGCGGTAGGTAAATCCATTCACTTCTTCTTCAATGTATCCGGGCCCTGAAATCACGCGTAAATCATCGCCAAAAGAAACGTCAGATACGGTATTGTTTACGGCCCAAATTAATGTTGTTGAATTTGCGACGGTTTGCAATTCGCTAAAGGCTTTTGTTGCCTTTTCGCTTTCCGCTTCATCTACGGGCGCGCTCGTTACAATCGTTATCATGCTTTCGCCTTTTGTTGTTGCGCGAATAACGGCATAACGTAAAAATCCCGTATGTGCCTTACGATCAAAGTAAGAAAGACCTGCGTTTAAAGACCATTCTCGCACCGTATAAAAAAGTTGTTCAATCTTTTCATCTCCCAAAAAGCATGGGTGACCATCAATAACCCGCCACCATTTTCCTTTTTCACGCAAACCAACCTTCCCTTGAAAGTCGATAACGAAGTCCATACGATTACGGTAATGTTCGGTTTTTGGCGAAGGAATAATTTCCTTGCATCGCAAATCGAGTTCTTTGATTTTGAAAGAACCATTAATATCGCTTAGTTTTTGCGTTAGTTGCTTGTCGTAGGGAATATGACTCCATCCGCAAGAACCGCATAATACTTTATTTGGGCATTCGTTTTTCATGGTGGTAAAATACCGATTGTACAACCGCTCGTCAATGTTTTACTCTTTTGCCCTATGATAATCATCGCGCACAATATTCGCAGTCTTCACAATGTTGGGGCAATTTTCCGTAATGCCGCCGCTTTTGGCATTGAACGATTATATTTAACGGGAATTACAGGATTGCCTCCAAGAAAAGAAATCGCCAAAACTGCACTCGGGGCAGAAGATTTAGTGCCGTGGCAAACAGGCGATATTGCAGAAATCATTCGTGAATTAAAAGCGGGCGGCGTAGAGGTTTATGGTTTGGAGCAAGATGATTCAGCGGTGATGCTCGATGAATTTGCTGACAAATTCTCCGCAGGGTTCGCCCCCTCCAGCTCCCCCATGTCTGGGGGAGAGACGATTGAAATGCCTCGGACTCGTGGAAGTATTGATTTAAGAGGCATTGCAAAAGACTTAAGAAAAGAAGCTACACAGGCAGAAATACTTTTATGGGAAAAGTTGCGAAATAAACAATTACAAGGGCGAAAATTTAGACGACAGCACGGCATCGGCCCTTTTATTGTTGATTTTTATTGTGACAGTGAAAGATTGATTATTGAGGTTGATGGCGGGATTCATAAACAGACCGAAGTAAGGGAACATGACGAGATTCGACAGGACTTGTTGGTTGAAATGGGTTATAGAATAATCAGAATCACAAATGAACTGGTACTTAATGATACAGATAAAGCGTTAGAGCGAATCGTTTCAGCGTTTTCTCGACACCCCTCCAGTCATGGAGGGGCCGGGGGAGGCGAACAGAGCGTTGCCCCAAAGCCACGCCTAGCGCTTGTGCTTGGAAATGAGGTTGAGGGAATTGATGCAGAAACAAGAGCGTTACTTGATGGATTTATTGAAATTCCGATGCAAAAGAAAAAATCGCTAAACGTTTCGGTAGCAAGTGGCATCGCAATGTACCTATTAACCAAGTGAAGAATTTGCTATACTCAAGCTATATGATTTCTTTGAGTATCATAATTCCTACAAAAAACGAAGAACGATATTTAGGCCGATTATTGCGTTCCATTGAAAAGCAAACATTTCAACCGCTCGAAGTGATTGTGGCAGATGCGCATTCCACCGATCGTACCCGCGACCTTGCTCATATGCACGGCGCAAAAGTGGTAGATGGCGGATTGCCGGGAATTGGTAGGAATCGTGGAGCGAGTGTGGCAAAAGGGGAGGTTCTTTTGTTTTTAGACGCCGACGTTGAATTGACTGAGGCCGATTTTTTGCAAAAAGCCGTCATTGCATTTATAAAAAACGATTACGATATTGCTACCGCCGACGTTTTACCCCTCACAAATAAACGCTTCGATGTCTTTGCCCACGAGGTGTACAATAAATTTGTTCACGTTATGGGAAGTCGTTTTCCGCATGCGGCGGGCTTTTTTATTATGGTGAAAAAGCAGATTCATCATCGTATAGGCGGGTTTGATGAATCGGTTATTTTTTGCGAAGACCACGATTATGCCATGCGTGCGGCAAAGGTTTCAAAGTTTGGCTTTTTAGATTCGCTCAAAATCCCGGTTTCTACCAGGCGTTTAGACCGTGATGGCCGATTACGCATTGCCGGTAAATTCATTCTTGCCGAATTACATTTGCGAACGCTTGGCCCTATTCGTAAAGATTATTTCCACTATTCATTTGGCCACAATGACTATGTTTCAAAAAAATAAACTATTCGACCAAAGTTCCGTTGATCATGGCGAAGTAATTGAACGATTAGTCGCGGAAAGTTCACCACGCAAAACCTATATTTTACTCATCACGCTTTCGAGTATTATTGCCACGCTCGGGCTTTTGAATGAGGCGCCCGAAGTGATAATTGGCGCGATGTTGGTTGCGCCAATTCTCTGGCCAATCCTTGGTATTGGCATGGGGTTAATTGTACAGGATTGGCGCATGATTCGTCATTCACTCGGAAGCATTTTAATCGCCATCATCATCACTCTTGCGGCAGCAATTGCCATGACATTATTGAGTCCGCCGCTTGGAGCAGAAAAGGAAATCCTGCGAATCACCAATTATTCCTTTATGTTACCGGTGGCTATTTGTTCTGGTATTGCGGCAAGTTTTGCTCTTTGCTTTAAAGAATTACGCGAAACCATTACGGGCGTTGCAATTTCGGTTGCACTTTTGCCACCGCTTGCTGCTGTTGGTATTGGCCTTGGAAGTGTGAATTGGAATTTAATGCAACATGCGCTCAACCTCTTTTTGCTGAATATTGCTGCCATTGGATTAACATCTTTTGCCGTTTTTGCCTTGCTTGGCTTTCGTAATCATGCCCGCGAAGTTGTTCGTGCCTTAAACAAAGAAGAGAAAATTTTAGAATCTACCTCGTAAATATGGTTGAAGAAACAATCAAAAGTAAAACATTCGAGTGGAAGCATTTTTCTACCCTTTCCGATGAAGTCATTGCCTCTTTAACAAAAAACCATCAATTTCACCCGCTCGACATTGAAGATTTGGTGGTTGAAAGTGAATTGTCGAAAGTTGACGTTTATAAGCATTATTTGTTTTGCGTTCTTAATTTGCCAACCCGTCAAAGCGATTCACGTATTGTAAAACATCAACTAAGCGTTTTTATTGGTAAAGACTTTTTAGTCACGATTAGCGATGCGCCAATTGATGTGCTTGATACGTATTTTAAACGTGTGCAAAAATCATCGGGTTTAAAAAGGGAAGTAATGGGCAAATCGTCTGGATTTTTATTGTATAAGATTTTCGATACGGTTTTTCGAGATTCTATGCGTTTGCTTCGCGAAGTGGTTCGCGAAACGGAATTGGTGGAAACCGAAGTATACGATTCGCATACAAGAGTGACGACAAAGAAATTGGGTGAATTACGCCGAAATGTGCTGTTTTTTAAACATACCATTGATCCATTGAAGATTTTGATTCATGCGCTTGCGCAACAGAATCGTCCGTATTTCGATAAATCGCTCGTGATTTATTTCGACGATTTACGTGACTCACTCGACAATATGTCGTTAATTCTCACCAATCTAAAAAGCATTGTGGACGGATTATTTGATGTAAATGAAGCGTTTTTAGCGCATAGAACAAACGATATTATTCGTTTCCTTACATTTCTTTCGGTTATTTTAATGCCGCCAACCTTAATTACCGGTTATTACGGAATGAATGTTTCAAATCTGCCTTTTTCGGAAGATGTGATTTCGGTAACGGTTATTATTTGCTCGTCGCTTGTGTTTATTGCTTTTGCCATTATGTATTTTGATCGTAAACGTCATTAATATGTCTCGTTCAATTCCTCTCGACATTGTTCCGTCTCACATCTATTTATCCTCAACGGACCAAAAAACACTTTTTGGTGAAAGTCATGCATTAACAATTCTCGGCGAGCATGCACATCCCGGCCAAATTGTTTATGAAGAGACGATTCAAGTAAAAGGTTCTTCAACCCACGCGATTCGTTTGCATATTCTTGGGCCGAATTGGGAAAAAAGTCATGTAGAAATGACACCAACCGAAGCCGCCATGCTTGGAATCGAAGTCACCGAATCAAAATCAGGGAATTTACAAGAAGCCAAACCCTGCACTCTGATTGGGCCAAAGGGCGAAGTGAGCCTAGAAAAAGGATTGATTGTGCCAAGGCCACACCTCACCTGCAATGTAAAAGATGCCGAAGCGTTGAATTTGCAAAATGGCCAAGAAGTGAATGTAGAAATTACAGGAACACATCAAAGAATCGAAAAGGTGATTGTGCGTGTGCATCCTATGTTTCGATTACGTGTTGAAATCCACCAAGATTTGGCGCGAGATTTATGGTTAACACGTTCTGCACATGTAACTATTTTGCATTAGCTCTTTTTCCGCTATACTTAGTCCATATGGTTCGTCTGCTACTTATTGTTTTTGGTGTCGCACTTTTGCCTCAATTTGCGATTGCGGCAACCGAAGGCGCCGACATGGGGATTTATACCTCGGGAATTCGATTTTCTTCCCCAACGCTTAAGGCTGGCGAAACCGTTCGGCTATATGCGAAAGTTCGCAACGAAGGAGATGTCGATATTTCGGGCTATGTGCTTTTTTACAAAGGCACGACGAGTATTGGGAATAGCCAAGTAGTTTCTACTCCTGCGGGTGGAGCCCAAGAAGAAGTATGGGTTGATTTTATTGTGCCGTATCAACAATTTAATATTCGCGCCGAAATACGCGGAACCGAACCGCTCGACATAAACGCCTCAAACAATGTTGCTGTAACCGCCCTTTATACACCGTTCATTGATGACGATAATGACGGCATTGCCGATCAACAAGATAATTGCCCGTATAAAACAAATGCCGACCAGCTCGACACCGACAATGACGGTATAGGCGACGCTTGCGACGACGATAGTGACGGCGATGGCGTGAGTAATGCCAATGACCCTGAACCACTAAACTCGCTTGTAAGCAAGGTTGAGGCGCCAGCGCCAGTAATCGCTCCTTCCGAACCCGAAGTGCAAATCGCCCAGGTAGACCAGCCGCAAACGCCATCACAAACCCCACCAGATCAACAAAATGGCGATACGCCCGTGAGTTCCGATTCAGAAGTTACAACAACTACGACGTCAACCGATTTACCATCCGAAGTTACTGACATCAATTTAATTGCGGACGATTCGGTACTCGAAAATCGAGAGGCACAAGGAATTGTACGTGTCTCTTCGAATGCAACATTTGTCTACCAACCGCTTTCTTGGAAGGAATATCGATTCCGTGTCTTGATTCCAGATTCATCCTCACATCTTGTATGGGATTTCGGCGACGGTGTGGTATCATCTTTGCAAACGGTTGATCATGCATTTCGTAAAACCGGCAAGTATCCTGTGGTACTAACCGTTACAAATGCCGACGGCACGCAAAAAACCGATACTCAACTCATTTCAATAAGTTTTTTCCATATGTCTAATCCATTCATTCAGTTAATCATTGTTGC
>CAYZYJ010000001.1:0-22290 GCA_964482565.1 uncultured Gammaproteobacteria bacterium | reverse complement strand
GAAGTAGAGGAAGAAGTTGAAGAAGACGATGAGACTGAAGAAGAACCAGAAGAAAGCGAAGAAGAAATAGATGAAGATGATGACGACGCATTAGAACTTTCGGAAGATGACTTAGAAGAGGAAGAAGTGGAGTCAAATGATGCCGACGACGAGGTAGATGATTCTGAAGAAGAAGAAGATGCTATTGAAGTAGAAGAAGCACCGAAAAAGAAAGCACCGGCCAAAAAGAAAACGGTAAAAGCGAAAAAGAAATAAGTGTGATTCGAACGTTTGTCATGCGAAAAACAGAATCCATTGCGAGTGCGGCAGCTATTGTCGCCTCGTTTTCGATTCTGTCGCGATTCATTGGATTCATCCGCGATCGCATTTTAGCCGGGCAATTCGGCGCTTCCGATACGCTCGATGTGTACTTTGCGGCATTTCGTGTGCCGGATTTATTGTTTCAGCTTATTGTTGCAGGTGCGCTTTCGGCTAGCTTTATTCCGCTTTTTACCAAGTATTACCATAAAGAGAAAAAAGACTCGGCGTGGAAGTTTACCAATAATACCCTCAATATTATTGCGATTGGATTTGGTGTTGTAACGCTTATTGCGTGCATTTTTGCTTTTCCTTTCTCTACGTTGATTGCTCCTGGGTTTAGTCCTGAAAAGCAAATGGCCGTAGCGCAAATGTCGCGCATAATGTTCGGCGCACAATTCTTTTTGGCTATTTCGATGGTTTTTGGCTCGGCCTTGCAAGGTGCAAAGCAATTTTTCCTTTATTCGCTCGCCCCAATTTTTTATAATGTCGGCATCATTGTTGGAGTACTTGTATTTGTACCAGCTATTGGGGAAATTGGTTTAGCATGGGGCGTTATGCTTGGCGCTTTGCTTCACCTTGTTTTGCAATTGATCGGCGTCACTTACCTTGGTTACACGTATAAACCGCTCATTTTGTGGAATAGCGATACCAAGTATTTGGCACGGCATATGTTGCCACGTGTTTTTGGCTTGGCAGTGAATCAAGTGAATTTTATTGCCATGACGATTTTAGCTTCATCGCTCGCGATTGGTTCGGTAACGATTTTGCAATTCGCTTATAATTTAAACTTTTTCCCCATTGGCGTAGTGGCAGTTTCTTATGCGATCGCTGCTTTTCCAACGCTCAGTGAACATTTTGCCAATAATAAAACCGAACAATTTGCGAAATCGTTTTCGTCGGTAGCGAGGCAAATTTTGCTTTTCATGATTCCAGCAACCATTGGATTTATTCTTTTGCGCGCACAAATTGTACGCATCGTGGTTGGTGCTGGAGCTTTTGATTGGGAAGCAACCATGATGACAGCAAATACCTTAGGATTTTTTGCAGTTAGCTTTTTTGCACAAGGAATGATTTTCTTGCTTGTTCGTGGGTACTTTGCCTCGAACGATACGTTAACGCCATTTGTCGTTGGTCTTGGAACGGCGGTTTTAAATATCGTTTGCGCTCTTTTATTGATTGAAGAATTTGGTGTGATGGGATTTGGTATGGCGTATTCGCTTTCCTCGATTTTGCAAATGGCTATGCTTTGGGTTCCGCTTCGTCATCGTTTCGGTGGGTTTAAAGAGAAGGAGATTTTGTATTCGCTTGGCATTCTTTCAATTGCCGGTCTTGCTATGGCTATTGTGATGCAAATTGTTAAAACGGTGCTTGGAACATGGTTTGATTTATCGCAATTTTACGAAGTGTTTTTGCAGGCGGTGATTTCTGGAATTATTGGTTTGGTGGTTTATGCCCTTTGCGCCTTATTCTTGAAAAGCACGGAAATGCGCGAATTTATTAATGGATTACAAAAACGTTTACTCAAAAAAGCCCGCGTGGAAGAAGAAATTGTTACGGGCATTCACTCACCTTGATGATTTTTGTATTGAGCGGTAATCTACTCACAACTATGAAAGCCAACGAATTACGACGAAAATATATTGAGTTCTTTGTTTCAAAAGGACATGCAGAAATTCCTTCTGCTTCGGTTATTCCAGAAAATGACCCTTCGGTTTTATTTACTACCGCTGGCATGCATCCATTGGTTCCGTATTTGCTCGGCGAACCGCATCCTTCGGGAACTCGTTTAGTGAACGCGCAAAAGTGTATTCGTACCGGCGACATCGATGAAGTGGGCGACAAAACGCATTTAACGTTTTTTGAAATGCTTGGTAATTGGTCGCTTGGCGATTATTTTAAAGAGGAATCTATTGAAATGAGTTTTGTGTTTTTAACTGATGTGCTTGAAATTTCGCTTGATCGTTTGGCGGTAAGTGTATTTGCGGGCGATGCCGACGCACCATTTGATGAAGAAGCGTATAAAAAGTGGATTGCGCTTGGTGTAAGTGAGCCTCGTATTGCAAAACTTGGAAAAGACGATAATTGGTGGCCAGCAGGCGGCAAACATACCGGTCCACAAGGGCCAGATACCGAGATTTTCTATTGGACGGGAAATGAACCAGCTCCCGCGCATTTTGATCCAAATGAAAAGCAGTGGGTAGAGATTTGGAATAATGTATTCATGCAATTTTCAAAAGATGCATCGGGCGCATTAACGCCGCTTGCAAAGCGAAATGTCGATACGGGCATGGGATTAGAACGTGCTGTTGCTGTATTGCAAGGCAAATCAAGTGTGTACGAAACGGAATTGTTTACAGGTATTTTAGCAGCAATCGCTGATTTAGCGGGTGCAGAATATCGTATTGATTCAAAAGAAGGGGAGTCGATGCATATTATTGCCGATCATTTACGAACGGCGGTTGTGATGATTTCTGACGGTGTTTTCCCTTCAAATAAAGATCAGGGCTATATTTTACGTCGTTTAATTCGTCGTGCGGTGCGTAATGGACGCAAGCTCGGACTCAAAGGACCAGAACTTATGGCTCCGGTTGCAGAAGCGGTGATTGCCCAGCTTGGAGAAGCGTACCCGAATTTAGTCGAGAAAAAGGATGAAATTGTATCAGTTCTTACACAGGAAGCAGAAAAGTTCAGTAAAGCAATAGAAAAAGGGGAAAAAGAGTTAAAAAAGATTTGGGACGGAAAAGGAGCATTATCTGGAGAAGATGCCTTTCATTTATACCAATCATTTGGATTCCCGGTAGAATTAACCGAAGAAATCGCTCGTGAATACGGTCAAATCGTTGAATCTGGAACGTTTAACAAAGCTTTTGAGGCGCATCAAGACCTTTCTCGCCAAGGGGCGGGGCAAAAATTCGCCGGGGGACTTGTGGACAATTCCGAAGAAACAACCCGTTTGCATACCGCAACCCACTTATTACACCAAGCATTACGTACGGTTTTGGGCCCGCACGTTGAGCAAAGAGGATCAAATATCACTCGCGAACGCTTACGTTTCGACTTCACCCATACGGCAAAAATGACGCCAGAAGAGATACTCGCCGTAGAAACGCTTGTGAACGAACAAATCCAAAAGGCCTTGCCGGTAACTCCTGAACAATGGAGTGTGGAAGAGGCAAAAGCACGCGGCGCCATTGGACTTTTCGAAGATAAATACGCTCAGATTGGCGGAAAAATCAATGTGTATTTTGTCGGAAATGAGGAAAAAGGCTATTTCAGCAAAGAAATTTGCGGCGGCCCACATGTGGCAAATACCTCGGAATTAGGCTCATTCAAGATTCAAAAGGAAGAGGCATCAAGCGCTGGAATACGGCGGATTAAGGCAATTCTTGGTGCATAAACCCTTTGACAATAATTTAACGATTATGTACACTAGCGACGCAATATATATGCCTGTTTCTTGCCAAGTGGTAAATCGTCGTGTATAGTTACCGCAAATATGGCAGAAAAACAGTTTCTCGAAGTGCGAGGAACGGTTGAGGAGTCTCTCCCAGCCGGTCAATTCCGCATAAAGCTCGAACACGAGCAAGAAATCATTGGTCACCTCTCTGGAAAATTGCGTAAGTTCAGAATACGCATTATGCCAGGAGATGATGTCAAAGTAGAGATCAGTCCCTATGATCTCACAAAAGGACGAATAACTTACCGGTTCTAAACCGCATGTAAGGCATCTCGACCTTCGACAATATCACCGGTTTTTAAGGGTGATATTGTGTTAATAAATTGCATTATGAAAGTGCGCGCATCAGTAAAAAAAATTTGCCGTGACTGTCGTACCATCCGCCGACAAGGTCGGGTTTGCGTGGTCTGCAAAAATCCTAAGCATAAACAGCGACAGGGCTAACTAATTATATTATGGCACGTATCGCAGGTGTATCAATTCCATCGGATAAGCGCATCGTTATTGCACTTACCTATATCATGGGAATTGGAAAAACGACTTCAAAGAAAATCTTGAAAGAAGCCAATGTCGACGAAAATACTCGTACAAAAGCTCTTACAGATGATGAAGTGAACAAAATCCGAACCCTCGTTGAAAAGAATTACCGTGTAGAAGGTGAATTGCGACGAGACATTATGAGCAATATCAAACGTTTGAAGGATATTGGTTCATACCGTGGAACTCGTCATGCACGAAATCTCCCGGTTCGTGGGCAACGTACACGTTCAAATTCACGAACAGTTCGTGGAAATAAACGTCTCACCGCAGGTAGCGGACGTCGTATCGTTTCAAAGACCTAATATATGAGTGAAAAAGAAGAAGTAAAAAAGGTAGATGCGAGCACAAAGTATGTTCGTTCCGCAAAAGGAAAGAAGCGCACCGTGAAAGCAGTGCCACGCGGACGACTCTATGTGCAATCAACCTTAAACAACACCATCGTGAGCGTTACCGATCAAAACGGAAATGTTCTCACCTGGGCAAGTGCTGGTAATTGCGGGTTCAAAGGGCCAAAGAAGGCAACTCCGTATGCGGCAAGTATCATTGTAAATAAAGTAGCTGAAAACGCCGAGAAGTTTGGCATCAAGGATTTGCACGTATTCGTTTCTGGAATCGGAAATGGTCGTGATTCTGCGATCCGAACGCTCAATGCAAAAGGGTTCAATATACTTTCCATTAAGGAAATGACCCCGGTTCCGCATAATGGATGCCGACCACGACGTCCTCGACGTGTCTAAGGCATAATCGCATAACATTTTTATGGGAAAGACACGAATGAAAATGGGTAAAATGAGCCGACGCGAAGGCGTAGCGCTCTCGGGAAGTAATAAAGTTTTGAAGATCATGCAGAAACGGGCATATATGCCTGGAGCGCACGGTTCTCCAAAAGCCCGCCCACCACGTTTATCTGTTTACGGAACGCAATTGCGTGAAAAACAGAAAGCAAAACGTATTTACGGAATCTTGGAAAAGCAATTCCGAACGTACTTTGACAAAGCGACAAGCATGCAAGGGAATACGGCGGAGAATTTGCCGCGTATGCTCGAGCTGCGACTCGACAATGTTGTTTACCGTTTAGGACTTGCGAAAACTCGTCCACAAGCGCGACAACTTGTAAGTCACGCTCTATTCACAGTGAACGGTAAGAAGGTAAATATTCCTTCATACTCCGTTCGCGTGAACGACGTTATCGCGATTCGCGGCAACAAGCTTGAAAAAGGTGTTTTCTCCGATCTTGAAGATCGAATGAAGCACCAAACAGTACCAGGATGGCTCCATATGGATCATGGAACCAAGGCAGGAAAGGTGGTAAGTTTGCCACATGGGGATGATTTGAAGGAAGTGTACGATCCAAAGCTTATCGTTGAGTTCTACTCTCGCTAATAAATTAAGCGTAAAGACACTTCTATGGAGAATATCCTGCTTCCATCAAAAATGAATTTCACTCCTGGCAGCAAGCCAAATGAGTCCATCGTGACCATTGAACCTTTGCACCATGGGTACGGAACAACTATTGGTAATGCCTTGCGTCGCGTTTTGCTCTCTTCTTTGGAAGGTGCAGCCGTTGAAGCAGTAAAAATCAAAGGTGTTCAGCACGAATTTTCTACAACCGAAGGCGTAAAAGAAGATATCCTTGAAATTATCCTTAATCTCAAGAAACTTCGCATGAAAGTTCATGCAAACGAATCCGTTGTATTGCATCTCGAGGTTTCTGGAAAGACCGGTGTAGTAACCGCTTCTGAAATCGGAAAGAATGCAGACGTTGAAATCACAAATCCTGATTTGGTTCTTGCAACCATGACGGATAAAAAGCACTCACTCATCATGGATATCACGGTGGGACGAGGTCGCGGATATGTGATGACTGAAGAACGTGAAAATAACCGTGATGATATTGGTCTCATTAGTATCGATTCACTTTACAGTCCAGTAGTAAGCGTGAGCATTAACGTGGAAAATACCCGCGTTGGAGAAATCACCAACTACGACAAATTGGTAATGAAGATTGAAACTGATGGAACCGTAACCGCCGAAGAAGCGGTGAAAGACTCTGTAAACATTCTCCTCAATCATTTTAACTGGATTAACGGTCAAATTGGGGGAGTGATTGACGCAGAGCAACCATCAGAAGTCGTAGAAGACGCTTCAATGGAAGATGGATCTGAAGAATAAATAATATGCGTCATCGAAATACGACAAAAACATTGAAACGAGATGCATCCGCTCGAAAAGCGCTTCTGCGCGATTTGGCAACGGCTGTCATTGTTCACGAACGTATCGAAACAACCGAAGGAAAAGCTCGTGTTGTTCGTCCGGTTGTGGAAAAGTTGATCACCAAAGCAAAGAAAGGTGATCTTGCAGCTCGTCGTCAATTGCTCGGCTACTTCACTACGGAACAGCCTGTAAATAAACTCATGGATATTATCGGCCCACGTTATAAAGAACGACAAGGCGGTTATACTCGCATGATTAAAATGGGTTACCGCAAAGGTGATAATGCTCCAGCGGCACGCATCGAACTTGTATAATATGCAAAATACACCACGCGACATCTACAAGGTAGACGCTGAAAATCAACCGCTTGGCCGCATGGCTAGCGACATCGCAACCCACTTAATCGGGAAGCATAAGCCAACTTACGAACCACATATTGACGCTGGAGATATTGTTGAAGTAACAAATATCGCAAAAGTGAAAGTAACTGGTCGTAAAATGGAACAAAAGAATTATTACCGTCACTCTGGTTACCCAGGTGGATTGAAAACAAAGGTAATGGGTCAAATGTTTATCGAAAATCCGGGCAAAGTTTTGGAAGCTGCGGTTTCACGCATGTTGCCAAAAAATAAGCACCGCGATGCACGGCTTAATCGTTTGAGAATCTCATAATATGGCTGAACAATACTATCAAACGATCGGACGCCGTAAAACAGCGATTGCTCAGGTACGTTTGTACCCAGGCGGAACCGGAAAAGTTACGGTAAATAACCGTGACGCAAAAGATTACTTTACAACAGAAAAAGACATGTTTAAACTCCTCGCGCCTTTGCGTGAAGTTGGTAAACAAGAGTCTGTAGACATCACCGTTCGCGCGGTTGGTGGAGGAATCAATGGTCAAGCAGATGCTATTTCTTTGGGAATTGCACGTGCGCTCATCAAATTAGATGGCGATACGCGTAAAGCTCTTAAAGCAAATGCCTTTTTGACACGCGATGCACGCAAGAAAGAACGTAAGAAGTTCGGAAAGCGTGGCGCTCGACGCAGCCCACAATGGCGCAAGCGTTAATCGCTCAAATTTCCCTCAAAGCCTTTACGGCGATGGGGGATTTTTGTTTGCCCCAAATTCAATTATCCCGTATTATTTCCCCATGTCTCACCAAGGAAAACTCGCTTCAAACACGCTTTACCTCACCCTTGCTTCGGTTGCGCAAAAGGTGATTGCTTTTGTGTATTTCACCGTTATTGCGCGATTTGCTGGAGTAAGCGATACAGGAAGTTACTTTTTGGCGCTTGCCGTTGTGAGTGTGATGTCAGCACTTGCTGACATTGGTTTAACAAGCGTATTGATTCGTGAAGTGGCGCGTAATCAAGAAAAAGCGAAGGAATGGGTGCAGAATGTGATTGGGTGGAAAATGATTGCTATTCCCGTTGCGGTTTGCGCCTCGTTTTTGGTGCCGGAATTCATGAATTATCGGCCTGAACTTGCATTACTCATTCGTGTTGCAAGTGTGGTGATGGTGGCTGACATGATTAGTGTGAGTTTATACGGCGCATTGCGTGGATTGCAATCCTTAAAATACGAAGCGATTGGGATTTTTATTGGGCAAATCCTTTCTGCAACCATTGGTTCTATTTTGATTTTTACGGGTCATGCCACCCTTGCTTTACTTATTGTGGCCTTGCTTGTTGGTAGTTCGTGGAATGCCTTTTTTAGCGCATGGAATGTGGCACGAAAACTTGGAGTCGGCGCATTATTGCCGTCGTATTCGTTTGGAACAAAGCCGCTTAAACTCGCCTTTGCCTTTTTCCTTGCCGCGGTTTTTGTGAAATTGTATTCGTATATCGATAGTATTACGCTTTCCGCTGTTTTAGGCGAAGGAGCGGTTGGCATTTATGCCGTTGCATATAAACTCACTTACGCGTTTCAATTCCTGCCTCTTGCCTTTGTTGCCGCGCTTTACCCAACCATGAGCCGTTTTTCAAAAGACACCGAAGCCTTAAAAAAAGTCTTGCTCGATGCGTTTTGGTATTTAGCGCTTATCGGTTTTCCAATCGTTTTTGGTATTTGGTCATTGGCTCCAGAAATCATTCATGCGTTTTACGGGGCGGAATTTGATGCATCTATTATTGCGCTTCAAGTCCTTATTTTTGTGCTTATTCCAATATTTCTTGATTTTCCCATTGGTTCATTCCTCAACGCTACAAATCGCCAAGCCACAAAAACGGCTTTAATGGGCATTACCATGGTGATTAACTTAATTGCAAACCTCACCTTAATTCCTATTTACGGCGTTCTTGGCGCAAGTATTGCAAGCGTTATTAGCTTTACCTTTTTATTTGTGAGCGGTTGGATTATTGTGCGCCGTGTTTTGTACCTTTCCGAAATGCAACTAATAAAACGCATCGGCGGATTATTCTTTTCTGCTTTTATGATGGCGTTAACGGTATATTTCGTAAAAGACGTGATGCATTTTACGCTTGCAATAATCCTTGGCGCAATCATTTACGGCGCCCTTGCTATGCTCACCGGTTCATTTACCTTTGCACATTTGAATCGGTTTAAAGGGTTGATTTGGAAAAAAGCCTATGTCGAAAGTCCTCCTACCGACGCCTGATTATGCACCGGCCATTGGGGGAGTGGCACGGTATTTAACTTCAGTAAAAAACACGCTTAAAAACGATGTCCATATTTTACATGTGCAACCTTTGCCTCGTGGCCTTGCTTTGTATAATAGGATTTTGCAAGAATCAAGGAATGTTCATGCAGAATCTATTCTCACGAGTCATCTTTTTCCAATTGGAACCATGGCACTTCTGCTGAATTATACGCATCGTATTCCTTACGGCATTATTGTCCATGGGCTTGATTTCGATTTGGCTCGTCGGTCACCAATTCGCCGATTCCTTGCTAATCAAATTTTGCGCCATGCAAAGTATCGTATTGCCAATTCCAATGCACTTGCGCGCGAAGTGACGGCATTTTGCGGTAAACCAACACAAACCATTTACCCAGTGGCACAAAAGGCCTTTTACAATGCAGAATTGCCAATCCGTGGCACAAATAGCAAAACGGTAAATCTCATCACCGTAGCGCGTTTGGTGAAGCGTAAAGGGCATAGAGCGGTATTGCATGCCTTGCAAGAATTACCACAGTGTCGCTATATGATTGTAGGCGACGGGGAAGAACGTGAAATGCTCGAAACGCTCACGCAAAAACTCGGACTTGCAAATCGTGTGGAATTTTACGGAGCGGTGAGTGATGAGCGGTTGATGGAATTATACAAAGAGGCCGATATATTCGTGATGCCAACCGAAAAATCATCAACCGACCGTGAAGGGTTCGGCATTGTGTATTTAGAAGCGCAATTAATGGGTTTGCCGGTTATTGCCGTAAATCATGCGGGAGTGAATGAAGCGGTTAAAAATGGCGAGGGTGGAATTTTATTGAATGAGGTAGAATCGGAATTAGTGCCAGCAATTACGCAACTTGCGGACGATGCAGAATTACGAAATGAACTTGGAAAACAAGGACGAGAACGCGTTTTGCACGCATTTAACGAAGCGGAACAATTTGGAAAATTGAATACATTGATATGAAATTAAGTATTGTTATTGTTACTTTTCACGAAAAAGAAGCGATTTTACGCGCTTGCTTTGATTCGATTGTCGCATCAGATTTAAAGGACTTAGAAGTATTTGTCGTTGATAATGGAAATGACGCAGAAACAAAGGCACTCGTTACGCAATACAAAGGCTTTAACTATATCGCAAACCCCGAAAATCTTGGATTCGCAAAAGCAGTAAATATTGGCATGAAACGGGGAAGTGGGGAATACGCGTTATTATTAAACCCAGATACAACATTTGAAAAAGACGTTTTAAGCAAAATGATTAAGCATCTCGACGCTGATCAAGAAGTTGGCATTGGAAGTTGTTTGATTCGTTACCCTGACGGTTCGCATCAAGAAAGCATTCGCCGTTTTCCAAAACTCATAGACCAATTACTTATTCTTTTTAAAGTTCCGCATTTTTTTCGCACCAAAGCGGTTGACGCGTATATGATGCGCGCCGCTGATCCGCATAAAACGCAAGACGTTGATTCGATTATGGGCGCATTTATGTTTATTCGCCGTGAATTAATGGAAAAGATTGGGCTTTTTGACGAACGGTATTTCATTTGGTTTGAAGAGGTGGATTATTGTAAAATGGCACATGACGCAGCTGCTGTTATCCGTCATTATGCTGATGTTGAAATTACGCATCATAAAGGACTGACGTTTTCTGGTATCGCTACCTTAAAAAAACAAAAATGGATTCGGCAAAGCATGCGCAAATACTTCTATAAACATCATGGCGTGGTTCAGGGAGGTGTTTTGACTCTTCTTGCGCCAGTATTCATCGTATTTGCGTATTTAACGGCATTCATCAAAAAACACTAATATGAAAACCCTTGGAAAACAGTTTTTTGGCAAAACCACGTTCATTACGTTCATTGCGTTAACGGTGGTGTTTTTCTTGTCGGCCATTTTTCGCGAATCCGCTTTCGCGCCCATTGTTCTTGCGTTCATTGGTTTTGTAACGATTTATGCCGGCGCGAAAAATCTTTCTTACGGCATTTTTATCGCATTCGCCGAAATGATGGCAGGGGGCCATGGGCATTTATTTGCCGTAAACGTTGGTGGGTTTTCGCTCTCGCTTCGTATGGTTATTTTTGGGGCGGTGTTTTTAGCGTTATTCTGGCATCTTTTCAAAAATCATTTTACATTCCGACTCACTCCGGCTCGAGACTACCCATTTATTGCGCTCTTCCTTGCCATGGTGATTGGTACATTGATTGGCGCTTTGAATAATCCGCTTTCCGCTGTTTTTGACGACGCAAATAGTTATTTCGCCTTTTCCTATATTATTCCGCTTATTGCCGTGAATTGGACTTCATTGAGTAAGCGTCAGTTTTTGCATGTCTTTTTCGCTTCAGCATTGTGGACGGCGGTGTTTTCATTAGCGCTCTCGTTTACCTTCACGCATTTGCCTCTTTCGATATCTGGCGACATTTACACCTTCGTTCGGGATTCGCGCATGGCAGAAGTAACGCTTCAGGTTCCGGAAAACGCACGTTTTGCGCTTGGCGAACATGCGTATTGGTATCGTATTTTTACGCCTGCGCAACTTTACCCTTTGATTTTCTTGTTTTACCTCGTAATTGCAGGAGCAACCTATTTACGGCGCGAAAATATTAAAACCGAATGGTATATGATTGCGGCGCTTTGTTTTGCCGCACTTTTGCTTGGTGCCTCTCGTAGCTTTTTGGTTGGAGCCATTGCAGGACTTGCGCCAATCGCTCTGTACTTATTCGTGAAAGAGCATTATTCCTTGCGTGATGGCATAAAGTTCAGCATACGTGGCATTGCCGTTATTGGATTAGCGGGATTATTTGCTTGGGGAAGTGTGGTTTTTCCAATTCCAGAACGCCCAAATATTTTTGATGCAGCTTTTTACAAAACATCGGCCGAAACAGAAAGAAGTGTTGCAGTGGTAAGTCGTTGGGCTTTACTAACGCCAATGAATGAAAAAATCACTGAATCGCCAATTACAGGGAGAGGCTTTGGGACGACGGTAACGTATAAAAGCGAAGATCCGCGCATTATTGCGGAAACAGGAGGTATTTATGAAACCTATCGTTTCGAATGGGGTTACCAAGATATTTGGTTGAAAATGGGGATTCTTGGGTTAATCGCTTTTGCGTGGATATTGTGGAGCATATTAAAGGCCGGTTGGTTTACCTTGAATGCGTATTCGCAACGTGGGCTTGTTTTAACGCTTCTTGCAGGCATATTGGCATTATTTGCCACGCATACCTTTTCGCCATATTTAAATCATCCAATCGGCATTGCCTTTATTCTCTTTGTTCTGCCATTTTTGGATTATTCGCAATCACAACAATCGGAATCCGTTCCAAAACCAAAAAAAGAACGCGCAGCCATGCGCGTTCCAAATCCGGTACTGACAAGCGAAAGAGAATGATTATTCAAATCGCGTGTTTTCAAGTTCTTGTTTATAGCCGTTTATAAATGATTCCGCCGTCATTGCTGCTTTTCCTTCTGGTTGAAGCGAGGTGATTTGTAATGCCATTGTGCTGGTTCCAACATATAATGCCGAATTTTCGATAGCGATAATTCCCGGTTCAAGCTTTTTGTCTGAAATCGTCAATTGATGGATTTTGACTCGCTTGCCATTCCATAGGCACCAAATGCCAGGCCAAGGGGTAAATGCCCGCAATCTGCGCTCGATTTGTTCGCTTGAATTTTGCCAATCGATTTTTCCGTCTTCTCGCGAAATGAGTGAACAATACGTTGCGTCTGCATCATTTTGCGGTTTTGGTGTAATAGCGCCGTCAATATAGCTTTTTACCGCATCAAGCATGAGTGGTGGGCCAATTTCTTGTACGATTTTTGTAAGGGTAAGTGGTGTTGCGTTTTCTGGAATCGCAAAAGGCAATTGGGCAAGAAGTGGGCCGTGATCCATCTTGTCATCAATAAGCATAATACTCACCGCGCTTTCGTTTTCACCTTCAAGCAAAACTGCCTGCAATGGGGAAGGGCCTCGCCAAAGTGGTAATTTTGACGGATGCATATTTACCGATCCAAATGCTGGTAAATCAAGAATTGCTTGAGGAATGATTTTGCCATATGCAACAATCACAAAAATGTCGGCGCTTAAGGCTTTAATGGATTCTTGTGTTTCTGCCGATTTTAACGAGGCAAATCCAAAAACAGGAATATGCAATGTTTCAGCTGTTTTTTTGCACGGCGAAGCGGTAAGAATTTTTTTCGGTCCAACTGGTTTATCTGGTTGCGTAATGACGCCAATAACTTCAAAATCAGCGCTTGATGCAAATGCTTCTAAAAAAGGAACAGCGATTTCTGGTGTGCCAAAAAAAATTACCTTTTTCATAATTAAATAATCGAATCCGCGTTTTCAGGCGTAATTTTATGCGTAGAAATGGCTCGGTCGATAAATAAAATGCCATTCAAATGGTCGATTTCATGTTGAAAAATCACCGAAAGCAATCCACCCGTTTTTATTTCCACTCTATTTCCATCAATATCAACGGCACGCACTTTAACGTGTTTATGGCGCATCACAATGCCAAAAATTCCCGGAACCGAAAGGCACCCTTCATCGCTTTCAACCATCTTGTCTGAAACCTTCACGATTTCAGGATTAAAAAACGCTTCTGCGCCATTGTCGGTTTCTGCAATAATCAAACGAATATGCTTTCCAATTTGGGTCGCTGCTAATCCAACGCCTTTTTCCAATTCCATCGTGTCTTTCATTTCTTCAACAAGCGCCTGCATTTCAGGCGAAAGAATTTGAGCAATGCTCACTTCTTGCGCTTTTACGCGCAATTCCGTATTTGGGTGATGTAAAACAGGTTGATTATTCATAAGTCGCGGTAATCACTTCGATAATATCGTTATCGGTCAATGTTTTAAGTTGAGCGTCGGTTAATATTTGAGTCGGTTTTCCGTTTAGCAAAAGTCGCTTCGTGAATGGTGGAAGGGCGTATTTCTTGCGTTCTTGCAATTCTGTTTCAAAAAATCGTTTTGCATCAATAAATTGATTAAGTACTTCTGGCATCCAGGTTTGCACAATTAATTGCGCTTTCGCAACGCTCGCAAGCATAGCAAGTTGATGCAGTTTATAGGCCGTGGTTTCGCGCGCTTTGTAATCGCTTGAATACAGGCCGTAATCAACCGTTAAGTCTACAATTAACCCAAACGATTTTTTATTGAAATCGTAATGCTCTGAAAAATAGGCATCGGTTGCAACGGTTATTTGAGCATCAGTTAAGCTTTCGCCTTTTTCGTACAAAGTCGATGAATAGTGAGGGAAAAGTGATTGCAATTCCTTCAAAATCATTTTATTGCCAATGCCTTTTTTCTTCATACGGGGCGAACGGCAATACGGGCAAATGGCCGGAATCCACATTTCGGTTTGGCAATTTCCGCAAATTAAGTCGTCTTCACGAACCGTTGGGGTGCCACCGCATGTTCCGCATTCAGGGATTTTGCCACATGCATTACATTCCAAATGACTTGCAATTCCTTTGCGGTTGTAAAAAAGTAACACGTTTTTTTGGCTCTGTAAAGCCAATTCTATGGCAGAAATAAGGTCGTCGTGTAGGTATTTGCTTGTTGATCGGTATTCGCCTTTTTTTGATAGGAAAGTAATTTCATGCGGGGCTTTTGCATGGAACGCTGAACCAAGCGCAAATTCAGTAATTTCTTGCATAGCTCCAAGGCTCATATACGAACAACCGTGATCTTTTGCGAGCAATTTTGCCACACGCCGAACATCAAACCGCGGATTACGATTTTGCATATTCCAATCCGCATTGCCTGTTTCAAGGACAATAACAAGGGAAAGCTTTTGCGCAGGCCAAAGACTTGCTTGTCGATTGCCGATGAGGACTTTAAGGCTCCCTTTTCGCCATGCATGAAAAAGCGTGGTGCGGTGCTTTTTTGTTTGATTGCCGGTTGTGAGGTAGGGGATATTAAGCGCCATTCCAAGGTGTTGCGCTAATGATTGATTCGGAGCTAGGATCAAAATTTGATGTGGTAATTGCGCAATACACCAGTGAAGGATTTGAATTATATCTTCGTGATTGGCTTGTACCGAAAGAGAATCGGCTTGTTTTAGCGGAGGTATGAGTTTTTGTATACGTTGAGCAATTTCGGTATTCAAACGTTGACCTGTCGATTTCTTGTTCGGCGTGGCTGGAAATTGTTGTGGTTTTGGGTCAACTTGTGTGAGTGCTGAAAGCAAAAGCGCACTTGGACTTTGGTAGATATTGTGCGCAATGGTATCAATGCGTAAAAGGTCGGATTCGTTGAAATAGTGTTTTTCTAAAATCCCGGAAATCGGTTTAATTTTTGCTATGGCGCTTTCAGACTCAATCCTTCGTACAATTGCTTGAAGTCGTGAAGAACGAAAAGGAATCTCTACCAAATCACCAACCGAAACAGCGAGCGATTCGGGAATCGCATAATCAAAAACAGAAAAACCACGAGGCATCCTCCGCAGTGGATACACTTGTGCAATCATATTAAGATAAGTGGAATTGGGCCGTAAAATAGCCAACGCCAAAAGGCGCTTCGTAGGAAAGTAATTCGGTGGTGTAGTGAAATCCGTCCAATGCGCCCGAAAGCATGCAAAGAGTAAGGTAGGAACTTTGCGCAGCGTTTTGCGTAATGTCTTTTGATAAATTAAGCAATCCTGCCGTATTTTTATGAATCAAAAAATCCATCACTTTTTCGTCGAACTCTTTTCCTGCTGCATGGTAATTTGCTGGCGAATCGCTTGTGAGTGCATGCGAAAGATCGCCCGCAGCAAGAATCACCACACGTTTAGAAGTGTGGAGAACGGCTTCTTTTATAGCGAGCCCAAATTGAAAATGTTGCTTTGGCGTTAAATCTGGTGCAAATGTAATGGGAACAATTTTTGTATTCGGTAATTGTTTTGTGAGTAATGTAAGCGGAACGGCCGAAGCGTAATTGAGCACTTCGTCGGTTGTAAGGGTAACGGGGTGAGTGGTATTGCGGGCATGTTCTTGCAAATGATTGATGATTTCAATATCGGGGTGTAATTGCTTTGAAAAGTGAAAATCGCCAAAATCAGATAAATCAAAACGGTAAGGATCGCTTACGGTAATCGAAAATGCATCTGGATAAACCGTTCCGTGCTCGCTTAAAATAACAATGATTTCAGGTTGCAGAACAATCAATTCTTCTTCCAATCGTTCTATTGCATGAATGGTTTCTTCTACCTCGTGCCATTTATCTGTATTGATATTTGGTAATAAAAGAGGGGAGTTTGGGGTGAATCCAGCGTGTACCAACATATTAACGGGAAATAACGTCTTCAATTGGCAGGCCTGTTTCGTGAAGATTCAATGCAAGCGACGACGTTGTTAGTATATCCTTCCATTTCCAACCATAAGATGTAAAAACGGCTTCACTTGCAATTGGTCGCTTTTTTCCTTCAGAAATCACATAAACAACGGGGCTGTCATCGGCCATGACTAAATACCCGTCTGGAAAGGCAATTGGTGTGCCTTCGCGGTATTGTTCAATCATCATTGCAGGAACGGTTGCCGTGCTTTCAAACGGGAATCGTGCCTTTTGAACGGCTGCACTTGGAATTAAATGCCGTACGCCGTCTTGAACGTAAAAGGTGAGTTCGGTGCCTTCGAGGCGGAGTAATGCTCCACGCACATGAGCCGATTCTTTGGTGACTTCTTTGCCGAGATTAAATTGGTTTCGTTCCGCGTTCGAAATCATCACTAATTCATCTTCCACAAATCCTAAAGAACGAAAGACTTCGCGGTTGGCGATTGGGCGCAAGGCGTCATCAACAAGCAAGAAAATAGCGCCGTCTTCGTCTTGAACAAGAGAATAGTTCGGCAAGCTAATTGGTGCGCCATCGGCATAATTTGCCAAAGCGGTAGGGGAAACTTCAATAATCAAATCTGGGTGAAAGCGAGAAATAAAAGCGCCCCAGCTTGTGATTGGTCGTTTATAGCCAAATTCAACCAAATATACACGCGCATCGCCCTCGGCTTTTAACAAAGTTCCTGTTGGATGTTGAATGCTAAACCAACGGTCCCAAATCGTGGCAAAGAGTTTATTTCCGTGAATATGTGGCGTATAGGCGTAAAGGGCAGCGGTCGCAGCGTTTTCTGGCACAACAGTTTGATTGCTTACTTGCACTGGTACTCCTGGGCCATACTTGCCTTGCGTGGTGCCGGTTTTTTCGATGTCAGCTAAGTAACCATCGGTGTATTGCATGGCGGCGGAATTCACTTGTTTGCCAAATCCTTTCCAGCGTTGAATGGCAGGGTCGTCCATTTTACAATTATCGCAAACAGCATAACCCGTCGCCCAGTTTAATTGCTTTTCGCTTGGGGTTTGTGCTTCTACAAGGCTTTGTTCTTTTTGCAAAGTAACGAGTAAAACCTTTGGGCTAATTAAGTGGTCTTGCGAAGCGCGCCAAATGATTTCGGCAGCAGAGCGCGTTTTACCTTGCCAATCCTCGGTAAAGAGCGTGCCAAGCGCACCACGATTTAAAAAGTATTGGATTTGGTTTAAATCCATGGCGAAAGGATTGGTAAATTCCCGGTCTGAAATAATATTGTTTGGATTGAAAGAAAAGGCTTGTGCCGAAAGGGGGGTAAGACCTGTGGTAAATAAGGCAATCGCCAGTAAAATGGGTGTTTTTCGCATACAGATGGATTATAGCATAAAAATAGTTTGTAGGTCGTAGTAAGTGGTAAGTAGGGAATTTGCCCTTCATATTTCAATAAAAACCTTCATTATAACTACAACCTACAACCCACTTTCTCATTGACAAAAGGTCAAAATTATGCTATACTAATTCTCCGATACAGCCTGAAATCTTTGCATAGAAACGCGCAATTTAGCCAATAATTACGCCTTTCCATGCAGCGAGTTCCGCTGCAACAGTTTAACAACGGGCAAACGCCCAAAACGACACAGGAGGTCACATGACCACCAAGTTCCTCACCCTTTTCGCCACTCTCGTCATCACCCTCACCACCGGCTGCGTGCCTGGCGAGTGGCCCTCGACCTTCCCCGTCTTCACCGACGGGGTTCAGATCGAGTTCACCACCACTGGCCCGTCCATCTCGGTAGACGTGGTCTGTACCATGCGGAGCAACTCCGTTAGTGGGGAGGTCCCGTGCCCGAATCTCCGCGCCTTTCCGGCTGGCGGTGGGCGCTGGATGATTCAGATCCCCAACGTGCCGCCGGACGCCCGCATCGAAATCGATGCGGACTACGTCGACACGACAGGGACCAGCCGTCCGCTCTTTTGCCGGAGCAATCCGGAAGTTGAGTGGCTTTCCATCACAAAAGATGGGTACGACCTCCGCAACCCGAGCTACCGCTCGACATGCGAGTTGAACTTCCGCGTCACCGACGTCGCTCGCTAGCGCGTCGGTTGACCTCGCACCCCCCCCACGACTTCGGTCGCTGGGGGGTTACTTTTTTAGGGAAGTAAGCAGTTTGTAGGTTGTAGTGAGGAGTTGAGCGATAGAAGAGGATGCAATGCTTCAGGGCTGGCTACGGCGGTCGTAATCGCTGTGGCGGGTGGCAGGGTTTTTGGGGACCCCAAATTCGCGCAACGCAGTGAGCGAATATTGGGGTAAAAATCCTGACAGGACCCGCAAGACAGCGGAGAGATTGCTTCGTCTTCGAATTACCAGAAGACTCGCAATGACGAAGGGCGTAATGAATAAAACGGGCGGGGAAACCCCGCCCCTACAGCTCGACTACCTAGCACTTACTACAACCTAAAAACTCCTGTATAATCACCGATATGCAACCAAAAGAAACAGCAAAACAAGCAAAAGAACGAGCAGAACGAGTGGCACGGGAAGTACGAGAAAAAGTCGCAGGGTATTTACTCACCGCCTTCGGGCTTGTGGCCGGTTTGGCATGGAATGATGCAATTAAACAAATGATTGAATTATTGTACCCACTCGAAAATAATTCTTTGATGGCGAAATTTATTTATGCGTTAATTATTACAACGCTTGTCGTTATCGTTTCTATTGTGATTGTGAAATACGGTAAATCAAAAGAAAAAGAAGAAGTGAAATAATATGGATTTTAACGAGTATCAACAAGAATCACGGAAAACAGCCATTTACCCAAATAAAGACTTATCTTCGGTTTTTAGTTATTTAGCCCTTGGACTTTGTGGGGAATCTGGCGAAGTGGCAGAAAAGATGAAAAAATTGCTTCGCGATAAAAATGGGGAAATGACCACTGAGGACAAGGAGGCGATTGCTCTCGAACTTGGCGATATTTTATGGTATATCACCCAATTCGCCCACGAAATCGATAAAGACTTGGAAACAGTTGCGCGTACGAATATTCAAAAATTGCATTCACGTTTAAAACGCGATGCCTTACATGGAAGTGGCGATAATAGGTAAAGAAAAATTCCCGCAGTATATGCGGGAATTTTCTTATTTTACAGCGATTTTTAAATCACCTTGTACGGCATCAATCGAAATCGACGCTTCATCTCCTACCTCACCCGAAACAATTTTCATGGCAAGAGGGTCGAGAATACTTGTTTGAATCACACGTTTCAATGGACGCGCGCCATATTCGGCATCATACCCACGTTCAGCCAAGTATTTGCTGGCACGTTTGGTAAAGTTGAGCGTAATATGACGTTGCGTTTGTAATCGCTTTGCCACTTGATCGACTTGCAATTGCACAATATGCGCGATGTCGTCTTGCGTAAGGGCGTGGAAGAAAATAATGTCGTCGATGCGGTTTAAGAATTCTGGTCTAAAATGATCGCGCAATTGTTCCATCACTTTTCCTTTCATTTGGTCGTAATCGCGTTTATTTTGCACGTTTACGTCATTTGAGTCCGCATGGTCGAATCCAATATCACCCTTCTTTTTCGCGTGAAGAATGGTTCCTGAACCAATATTCGAGGTCATGATAATGACCGTATTCTTGAAGTTCACTTTTCGGCCTTTTGAATCGGTTAAATGCCCATCATCGAGAATTTGAAGCAAGATATTGAAGATGTCGGGGTGAGCCTTTTCGATTTCGTCAAAAAGAATCACTGAGTATGGCCGTCGGCGTACTTTTTCGGTTAATTGACCCGCTTCATCGTGGCCAATATAGCCAGGTGGGGAACCAATCATTTTCGAAATCGCATGCTTTTCCATATATTCCGACATATCAACCCGAATCAATGCTTCCTCGTCGTTAAACATGAATTCTGCAAGCGCCTTAGCAAGTTCGGTTTTCCCGACACCAGTTGGCCCAAGGAAAATAAACGAACCGATTGGCTTTTTTTCTTCGCTAATTCCAGCGCGACTTCGGCGCAAGGCATTTGAAACGGCGCTAATGGCTTCTTCTTGGCCAATCACGCGCGTTTGCAATTTCGCTTCCATATGCGCCAATTTGTGCAATTCGCTTTCGAGCATTTTGGAAACAGGAATATGGGTCCAACGAGCCACAACACCGGCAATTTCTTCTGGCGAAATCTCTTCTTTCAAAAGCCCACGCTGTTCTTGGAAAGTACGCAAACGCTCCTGCGCGGTATGGAGTTCTTCTCGTTTATTAGGAATTGTTCCATAACGAATTTCCGCCACTTTTTGCAAATCACCCTTACGTTCTGCGATATCGGACTCATTTTGCAATTTATCAATCGCATCTTTCAAATTACGAATTTGCTGAATCAAATCCTTTTCACTTTTCCAACGTAATTCCAATTCACCCGATTTTTCTCGCAAATCAGCCAAAACCTTTTCAATTTCTGACAAACGGTTTTTCGAGATTTTATCGGATTCCTTTACAAGCGATTGCTTTTCAATTTCCAAACGCATTTCTTCACGCTTCAGTTTATCTAATTCTTCTGGCATGGAATCAATTTGCATACGCAAAGCAGCGGCCGCTTCGTCCATTAAATCGATGGCTTTATCTGGCAATTGCCGATCGGTAATGTAGCGATTCGAAAGTTCCGCCGCTGAAACAAGCGCCGAATCAGAAATACGAACGCCGTGGTGGACTTCGTATTTTTCTTTGAGGCCACGCAATATCGTCACAGCATCTTCGATCGACGGCTCGTCAACCTTCACCTGCTGAAAACGGCGCTCCAAGGCCGCATCTTTTTCGATGTACTTTTGATATTCCTTTAAGGTTGTTGCACCAATCACGCGCAATTCACCTCGAGCAAGCGCTGGCTTTAATAAGTTTGATGCGTCAAGTGGGGATTCATCGCCCTTTCCTGCGCCAACAAGGGTGTGCAATTCATCAATAAAAAGAATGATTTTTCCATTCGATTGCGCAACCTCTTTCATGACTGCTTTCAAACGTTCTTCAAATTCGCCACGGAATTTTGTTCCTGCAATTAATGCGCCCAAATCAAGCATGGCAATTTCGCGGTCCTTTAAAATTTCTGGAACGTCGCCTGCAGCAATACGTTGCGCTAATCCTTCAGCAATCGCCGTTTTACCAACACCGGCTTCTCCAATTAACACAGGATTATTCTTTGTGCGGCGAACAAGCACTTGCATAACTCGGCGGATTTCTTCGTTTCGCCCAATAATCGGGTCGAGCTTTCCTTCGCGTGCACGATCGGTGAGGTTAATGCTGTATTTTTCAATCGCTTGATACGTTGATTCGGGATTTGCAGAATCGACTTTTTGGGTTCCTCGAACGGTTTTAAGCGCTTTTAAAATGCCTTCTTCATTTACTTGATGCGCGTGAAAAAGGAAGAGAAGTTGATTATCTTGCAAAAGTCCAAGAAATAAGTGTTCGGTAGAAATAAATTCGTCGCCAAATTCTTTTGCTTTTTGGCCAGCAATTTTGAGCGCAATGGCAATTTGCTGCGTAAGTAATACTTGCCCGAATCCTGCTGTTTGGTTTGTATCGGTTGATTTTGGTAATTCGTCAATCAAATCCTGAACGTCGGTACGGAATAATTCAAGATTAACATTCATTTTACGCAAAATAGAAGACACAATGCCGTCTTCTTGCGTTAAAAGGGAATAGAGGAGGTGGGTTGGTTCAATACCTTGTTGGCCATTGTCGTTTGCAATCATTTGGGCCAATTGAATCGCTTCTTGCGCTTTTGTGGTGAAATTGTTTGGCAACATAGTTTTGGTTAGCACTCGTTATTATAGACTGCTAATTTTGCACTCGTCAAGTGTTACGAAGCGTACG